>JADLBB010000184.1 GCA_020848055.1 Chloroflexota bacterium
GACCTTGCCGGCGTGGCCCTCGCCCGGCTGGCCGCGCTGGGCGTAGGGACGCTCGCCACCTGGGAATCCGACACCGATGGCGCCCTGCTCGCCATCCTGGCCGCGGTACCTTCCGCGCCCGACCGCGGGCGCTACCTCGGCGGCGTTCTGAACCTGGGCACTCCCTCGGGGCCGCCCCTGGCCGATGCGACGTTGCAGGTCTCGCTCCTGCCGACCGATGCCAACGGCCGCAGCCGGGTGCGGGTCGCGATGAGCGGGAAGGTGACCCTGCCGCAGACCGAGCTGCGCATCCACGGCTCGGGGCCGCAGCGCCTGCGACGGGCGGCGTTCGCCGCGCTCGATGCCGTGCGGAGGCTCAGTCCCAGCGACCGATGATGCGGACCGCCGCAGGTCGGAGCTCGAAACGCCAGGCCGGCGCGGCGCCACGCGGATCACCATCGGACTGCATGGCGATCTCCCGACCGTCGAGCGAACGAACGTCAACCACCCGTGCGTCGATGCGTTCCGCGCTCGGCGCTCGCGCGGCAGCCCAGTGGGCCGCCTCCACGCCGATCCGCCAGGCCGGGCCGCTGTAGATCCGCATCGACAGGCGGCCGGCATCGGGTCGCGCGCCCGGGTTGATGGTCAGCCCGTGCCCGTAGTAGGGCGTGGTGGACACGACCATGAACGCCATCGGGCCGCTGTGGACGATCCGGCCGTCGGCCGTGATCTCGACCGGGCCGCGGCCCCACAGCCCGGTCACCGAGCCCGCCACCGCCCAAGCCCAGCCAAGCAGCCCGCGTGCCTTCGAGGCGTCATAGCGGCCGGTCACCTCGGCGTCCCAGCCGGCGCCGGCGAACAGCGCCAGCCGCTCGCCGACCGACACCAGGTCCACCGGACGCGCGTCGCCGCGCGCCAGCACCTTGACGATTCCCTCGGGCTCGCGCGGTAGCCCCAGCAGGTGGGCGGCAGCATTGCCGAACCCGGCCGGCAGGTACCCGAGCCGCACGCCAGGGTGGCCGGCCCCGATGTTGTAGCCCATGCCGAGCGTGCCGTCGCCACCGACCACCACCACCGTCTCGTAGTCGCCCATGCGCTCTTTCAGCCAGGCCCGCATGTCGGCCGGCCCAGGCGCCCGATGCACCTCGGCCGACAGGGCATCGCGTGCCAGTTCGACCATGCGGCGCACGCGTTCGGTACCGGCCGTGCTGGCCGCCTGGTTCAGGAAGATCGCGGCGGGCGATGCGCTCATGGGCGTTGCGTCGTGCGCCGCCGATCGAGGATCAGGTGCGGGCCAGGAGTTGCCCGGTCGGAGCGCGCTTCAGGAAGCGGCCATCGCCCGCGGCGCCGAGCCACTCGTCGCCGTCGACCACGACCTTGCCCCGCGACAGGACGATGTCCGCGCGGCCGGTCACCTCCCAGCCTTCGTAGCACGAGTAGTCCACGTCCATGTGGTGCGTGGAGGCGCTGATCGCATGGACGGCGTTCGGGTCGTAGACGACGAGATCCGCATCGGCGCCGGCGGCGACGACGCCCTTGCGCCCGGCCAGGCCGAACATGCGCGCCGGGGCCGTGCTGATGACGTCCACCCAGCGGTTCGGCGTCAGATGGCCGCCGACCACGCCGCCGGAATGGAGCAGGTTGACCCGGTCCTCGACCCCCGGCAGCCCGTTCGGAACCTTGCGGAAGTCGTCGCGGCCGAGCTCCTTCTGGCCGTGGAAGTCGAACGGGCAATGGTCGGTGGACACGACCTGCAGGTCGTCCTTGGCGAGGCCCTTCCACAGCTCCGGGGCATGGGTGGCCGGCCGCAGCGGGGGCGAGCACACGAACTTGGCGCCCTCGAAGCCGTTGCCCATGTCATCGAGCGTCAGGAACAGGTACTGCGGGCACGTCTCGGCGTACGCCGGCAGGCCCTCGTCACGCGCGCGACGGACCTCGGTGAGCGCCTCGAGGGCCGAGAGGTGGACGATGTAGATCGGCACGCCGGCCACCTGCGCCAGGCGGATGACCCGGTTCGTCGCCTCGCCCTCCATGACCGGCGAGCGCGAGGTGCCGTGGTAGTACGGATCGGTGTTGCCGGCCTCTGCGTTCTGGGCCGCCACGACGTCGATGGCCATGCCGTTCTCGGCATGCATCAGGATCAGGCCGCCGTTGCGCGCGGTCTGCTGCAGCGCGCGGAAGATGGCGCCGTCATCGGAATAGAAGACGCCCGGATACGCGGTGAACAACTTGAAGTCGGTGACGCCCTCGTCGACGAGCACGTCCATCTCGGCCAGCGACTCGTCGGTGACGTCGGACATGATCATGTGGAAGCCGTAATCGATGCAGGCGTTGCCCTGCGCCTTGGCATGCCAGGCGTCCAGCCCGGCGCGCAGCGAACTGCCCTTGGACTGCACGGCGAAGTCGATGATCGTGGTGGTGCCGCCGAACGCCGCAGCCCGGGTGCCGGTCTCGAACGTGTCCTTGGCGAAGGTGCCGCCGAACGGCAGCTCCATGTGGGTGTGGACGTCGATCGCGCCCGGGATGACCCATTTGCCCGATGCGTCGATCGTCCGGTCGGCCTCGACCGCCAGCGACTCGCCGATGAGCGCGATGCGCTCCCCGTCAACCAGCACGTCCGCATCGGTGCTGACGTCCGCGTTGACGATCGTTCCACCCTTGATCAGCGTGCGCATCGGTTCCTCCGTCGTATCTGGCTCGGTTCGAGCATCGTACCCCGGCGGGCTCGCCTTGGCAGCCTCTGCCGGCCTGATATCCGGACCGAGCCTCCTTGACGCTGGCACTCGGTGCGGATTAGCATGACAGCATGACGCTAAGCGTGAAGGTAAGCACCAAGCATCAGATCGTCGTGCCAAGCGAGGCCCGGCGCCGGCTCGGCATCGCCGCCGGTGACCGGCTCACGGTCGAGCTGACGGCCGATGCGATTGTGTTGCGTCGCCGTCCGGCGAAGCCGTCCGATCGGCTGCGCGCCCTTGGTGCAGAAGGCGGCATCTGGAAGGGCGTCGATCCGGTTCGGCATACCCGGCAGCTCCGCGACGAGTTCGATCGATGAGGGTCGCCACGCTGGCGCGGCACCACCGTCGGATTGGCCTCGACAGCAACGTCCTGATCTATGCCCTCGAGGGATCCGGGCCGGAAGCGAAGGCCGCCGGTGCCCTGCTCGACGCGATGGCTGCCGGCATGTGCAGCGGCGTGCTGTCCACGCTCGGGCTGGTCGAGATCCTGGTCGGCCCGGCGCGGCAGGAGGGCGACGCCCTGGTCCAGCGCTACGCCGACGAGTTGGTCTCGTTGGAGGGCCTGGACGTCGCGGGCATCGACCGCGACACGAGCGTCGCGGCGGCCCACCTGCGTGCCGCCGGCATGTCCCTGGCCGATGCCATCCACCTGGCCACCGCGGAGACGGCCGGTGCCGGCACGTTCGTCACCAACGACCGGCGCATCCGCGGGACGCCGAGGGTCACAGTGACCTACCTGTCGGACCTGGCCGCCGGGGCGTAGGATGGCCCGGTGACCACCGACAGACTCCACTTCACAGGCGACGACGCGGCCGACCGGCTGCTGGTGGCCGAGCCCATGGCGTTGCTCATCGGCTTCGCGCTCGACCAGCAGGTCCCGGTCCAGAAGGCGTTCTCGGGCCCAGCCGTCCTGCTGGAGCGGCTTGGGACGATCGCTGCGCCCGACCTGGCCGTCATGGACCCCGCGCGCCTCGAGGCCGCGGCCAAGGGTCCGCCGGCGATTCACCGCTTCCCGTCGGCCATGGCCCGGCGCGTGCAGGAGTTGGCGGCGCACATCACGGCCGTCTACCACGGTGACGCCGCCCGCCTCTGGACCGACGCCGCCGACGCCGCCGACCTCAAGCGACGCATCGGTGGCCTGCCGGGCTTCGGCGACATGAAGGTTGCTTCGCTGTACGCGGTGCTGGTCCGCCAGCTCGGGCTGCGGCCGTCCGGCTGGGAGGCGGCGCTGCCGTCGCACCCGACGCTCGGCGACGTGGACTCGCCGGAGGCTCTGGCCGCGTACCAGGCGGCGAAGCGAGCACGCAAGGCCGCCATGCGCGAGGCCGAAGCCAGGGCGAGCTAGGAGTCCTCGTCGTCGTGATCGTGGCCGTCCTGGTGGTGCATCCACGGGGTGAACGCCACACCGACCAGCAGGCCCTCTGGACTCAGCAACCGGCTCGTGGTCTGACCCCACGGCTCGACCTGCGCATCGCGTAGCACGCGATGACCGGCGGCGCGCAGCTCGGTTACGGCTTCGCCAACCGCCTCGGCTGACTCCACGTCGAACTCGATCCACGCCTGCGGGGCCGGGATGTCGGCGGGCCAGGCATCGGTCCCGAACGTCGATTCGGCAGCCTGCTCCAGCGGCCACATGGCGAACGCCTTCACACCGTCGAGGCCGTCGTTGGTGTAATAGCCCGGCGACGACTCCTCCAGGGCAATGCCCAGGCCGTCCGCCCAGAA
>JADLBB010000185.1 GCA_020848055.1 Chloroflexota bacterium
CTACACGGGCGTTCGGTCGGAGATAACAATTACATATCAGGATCAGTACGCATTTGGGTCCTTGAAACTTAGCAGGAACGTGCGTGCAATGATCTTGAAATCGAGGAGCAACGACCAATTTTCAATAGAGGGTTGCTCCCGGCAGCAGCCCTTTTTTCGGCTGGTTGAGATGACAGGGAGGGCGGTACCACGAGGTACGGCTCCAGTTCCCCCGCCCGCTTCGCCGCTGCGCAACTCAAGCTCTCACGGAGCATAACATGACCCAGGACGCCCTACCCCGCGAGCAGACAGCCAGCACTCCGGCGGTGCCACCGAGACCGGTCCGTCGGGTCCCTGCGCGCCGACTCGATGTTCTGCATTTCATTGCCAGCTTTATCGACTCCAATGGCTACCCGCCGACCATCCGTGAAATCGGCACGGGCTGCACGATTCTATCGACCAGCGTCGTCAATTACCACCTGGACAAGCTGGTCGCCGGCGGCTCGGTCGAGCGCGACGACTTCACGTCGCGCGGGCTGCGCGTCACCGACCTCGGGTGGGCGCAGCTCGGAATCGCCGTGCCCGGCGCAGAGTGCGGATGCCTCGTGTCGGCGGTTCGTGCCGCAGTCGAGGCCGGCGAGATCCTGCCGGCCGGCGTCTTGGCTGCATACCGGGCGGTGGCCTGATGGCCCGCCCGTTCCCGGTCTACCCGCCTCAGCTGGCGTTCCTCGGCGTGATCGACAGGACGAGCCTGCTGCGCCGCGCGTGGTCGGACCAGGAGCTGCCGCCTGTGTACTTCGGCGTCGGCACGATCGACGACGCGCTCAGCGAGGCCGACGCCGTCGGCGTGACCGCGGTGTGGTTCCGCGGGCGCGTGTGGACGCATGACGGCGGCAACGGATGGTCGACGGCGATGAGGGCGGTGGAGCGATCAGTGCCGACGCGCCAGATGGCACTGGGGGTCTGAGGTGTACACGATGCGCGGTGGAGCAGCGGTAGCTCGGGGGTCTCATACGCCCCAGGTCGCCGGTTCGAGTCCGGCCCGCGCAACTACGTCGATTCTCGGTCTGGCCGAGAAGCCCCGCTGCGGTACGAGCCGCGACCTGGTAGTCGTGTTGGGAAGGCGGCGAGCCCCGGGCAGCGCTCGGAGGTCCAGCCGGTGGCACGAGGGCCGACCGCAGGGTCCGGACCAGCGCGCCGTCTTCCCGCACGGCGAGTTATCAGCGCCTGGGAGCACGGTATCCGGCAGCCACAGCGTCCTCCGGCGTTGCGAAGCACTCCTCGGGCTGAGTGCGCTCGTAGTTCGGCGACGAGTAGTCGTGATAGATCCAGCCGTTGCTCCCGCGGTTGCCCTTCACTGGAAACTCCGCTGGGCATGCCGACCCTTGGGGCGCGCCGCTGCGCCTGGCGGGTGGTGGAGCCTGCGCAGGTTGCTCGACCGGTGGTGCTATCAGTGGCTGGATCGCCGCCGGCGGTGCCTCCGTGGGTAGCACCGGCACCGCGGTCGGCGGCACCGGCGCTTCCGTCGCCGGCTCTCTCGTCTCCGTCGGCGGTCGCGGCGTCCGCGTTGGCCCCGTGGTGCGCGTCGGCGCCGGCGTCCTCGAAGGCCGCGCCGTGTTCGTGGGTCGCGGCGTGGGCGTCGGTGCGTCAGGGAGGACCGTCGTCGCGACCGCGCCGCAGAACCAGCAGGCGAAGCACGGGATCAGCAGCGCGATCGCGATCCCGCCGCGGCCGGCCTTCCAGAGGGCGAGGTACTTCGCCCAGGCGCCGACGGCGAACTGGCGGACGCGGACGATGGGCGGCTCGTTGACGGGCGTCACGGTGGGGCTCCTCGATGTGCGGTTGGTGCGGCGAGGTGGGCTAGGGGTCGGGTTACTTCGTGCATACGACCAGCGAAGCGGCGTCTATGTGCCACCACGTGCTCTGGAAGAAGTCGTTCTGTGCGGAAAAGTACAAGACGATCTCTTGCCATCCAGCGCGAAACTGCGCGGTCACGTCGAACGCTCGTGCGCGCCAGTCTCGGGGTCCCTCCTTGTTCCAGAGCAACTCGAGGTTGTGTCGACAATCCGAGCACCTGAGCACGTCGGGGTCCTGGACGTTGACGATGAGTGCGTCGGTCCGCTCCAGTTCGCCGACGGATCTGCCACGCAGCTGGTAGCGAACAGTTGCAGATACCAGCCGACCGGGAGGCGGGGGCACGATCCTATTGCTCTGGACGCGAGAGTACGAATCGTCGTCAGGCGGCCACATTTCCAGGAATCGGCTCCCCTCGAAGGGGGTGTCACCGGACCGGCCTGTTGTATCTGCTATGCCCTGGCCACTTACATCCCAGAAGGCGAGGCCGTCCTCGAACCCTCCGTTGCGGATTTGCTCAGCACAGATTGGAGTGGGAGTGACGGCCGGGGTGGACGTGCTTGTTGCGGTCGCCATGTGAGTCGCGGTGGGCGTGCGCGTGGTGGTGGCCGTATGTGTGGCCGTGGATGTGAGGGCGATGAGGGTGGCCGCGACGGAGGTCTGAATGCGATCGGGCGTGTCGGTCGGCGTCGGAGCGCCGGCAGTGAGGGTGGCCGCCACAATCGTTCCCACGACGTCGGATGTGCCGGTTGCGGTCGGCGGGGGCGTCGCTGTAGGCGTGCGCGTGATCATCGCGGTGGGCACGTCGCGATAGGCGATCGCTCCGCGGGACAGGCTCGGCAAGTAGATTTTCGATTGCGTGTCGCCGGGCTGCTGCGCCGACACCCGAGTGCTGATGAATACGGCGGCTATGACGATGGCAACGACCCAACCTATGCTGCGCATGATGGCATCCTCATTGTTCATCGACGGATCGCGGCAGATTGCCAGAGGACGACGGACCATGCAAGTGACCGAGGCAGCACCCTTGGTAATCGGTGGCAACCTCCACCCATTCGGTACAATCCCCGTCATGTCCGAACGGAAACCCGACCACCGGGGCGTGACCGCCCAGCGCGCGATCCTCGCCGAGCTGCGCCGACGCGAGCGTGCCGAGCCGCCTTTGCAGGCTCCGTCACTGCGCGAACTCGCGGCGGCCATCGGTCTGACATACATGCCGACTCGGCGCCATGTAATCAAACTTGCCAGCGATGGCCTCGTCGCATGGCTGCCCGTTCCTCGCGGGAGATCGTCGGTTCTCTCTCTGACGATAGCCGGGCGCACAGCGGCCGACTTGTCCACAGGGGCTTGACGTCTGATTTAGTCTATGGTACGCTCTGTCCCGTAACAACCGAAACGGCCCCGCGCGGTGGTGGAACACCGACACGGGGCCTGACGCCACAGGAGGTACTATCTCCCATGAGCGCTACCGCGCATTCTACCCGACGCGCGCGTGCTGGCACGCGCACACATGGCCGGCCCCGTCCGGCCGCCCCGCCCCCCATCTCAGCCGAGGCCCTCGGCGAGATGACCGACGCCGACCTGCGCTGCATCCAGCGCTACGGCGAGACCACCGCGGTGCGCTACGCCGCGACGCTGGTCCTCATCGGCCGCGCGACGACGAACCTGGCGGTGCTCTCGTGACCGCCTACGCCCCCGTCGCCTTCCTGCCGGCCCTGCCACCGCCCGCCCCGACGACCGAGGACCGCGCCCGCGAGGTCGCCGCACAAGTCTCCGCAGACATCCGTGCGGCGCGCATCGAGCGACTGAACCCGACCCGGGTGAAGCGCGCCACCCTGCGCCGGATCAGCTTCGACGCGTGGTACAAAGGCCTGCGCGCCCATGCCAACGCCCACGACGCCCTGAGCGGAGCGCGCGCGCGCTGGTCGGCAACGGAGATCGAGCGCGGCGCGAACGGGACGTACCACCCGCAGGTCCAAGGCGCTGCCCGGCTGCTCGTTTCCCTCGGTCGCGGCCACCTCGTCTACGAAGGCTACGACGACGTGATGACGGGCGGTCTGGCGATCAGCTACTGGACCGACCCCGACGACCGCAATCAGGTCACGACGGCCAGCGAGCGCCACGTGCTCCACACGCTGGGCGAACGCGCTGCGAAGCGGGCGCTAAAAGCGCTTGCGATCGGCCTCGAGCACGTGGGCGAGGTGGCGCGATGACGCGCCGCATCGTGGACCACGAGACCACGCTCATCCCGCTGATGATGGCCGTCGCCGACGCGCCGGACTGGATGGCGCGCATGTGGATCTTCGCGCACGCGCCGTCTCGCCGTGCCAACGTCGAGTTCGGTCGCAACTCCTGCTGCGACGCCGAAGAGGTGGCGACCGAGTTTGCCACGGACGTGGCCACCTTGCGCGCTGGCGGCGCCCTTCATGTGTGCCAGGACTGCGGAGTGCCGATCGCCCCAGCATGGTTCACCACGCCGACGCACGCATCCACGAGCACCGTCTGCGCCGAGTGCTGGACCAAGTACCCGGCGCCCGTCCACGTGCGCTTCGAGCGCAGCGAGACGTGGGGGACCTGATGGCCATCCACGATGTGATCGAAGCCCTTCTCGTCGGCGCACGCGACGCGCTCGACGATGACTTGCGCCCTACAGAGCCCGGACCAGTCAAGGTCGTCACGCTCGCGCCGCAGGACGCCGACGTGCTGCTGCGCATCATCGAAGCGACGTGGGAAGCGCTGTGCGCAGGCCATGTCACAGGCGCATCGTGCGATCAGCTGGACCGCGCATTCGAGGATCTCGCAGCGGCCGCTTCCGGCCCGGTCACCCAGTGCAAGCAGGACACTCTCCCCACGACCGCACCCTTGGCGGTGGTTCGATGAGCGCGCTCGCACCCACGCTGATCGACCGCACAGCGATGCTCCTTGCCGCCGATGGCGCAGCTGAGGCCTCGCGCCTCCTGCGTGTCGCAGCCGAAGGCACGTCGCAGCCGGCCGCGCCGAACAGCGCCCTCACGGTGGTGCTCGCGGGCGTGGTCCTGGAGCACTGCCCCGTCACGGCCGAGACCGCGCTCCGAGCCGGTCAGGCCCTCGCCGCAGCTGCTGCCCGCCGCCTGGCCACGATGCCAACAGCCACCAGCCAGGAGGACACCGATGCCGCAGGCGCGTGACATCGACTCGACCGAGGAACTCGGCCGGCTTCGGCGCCATCGAGAGATGGTCCTCACCGACGTCAGCCGGGCGCTCGCAGAGACGGCCGAAGCGATCGGCATCCTGCGCATGGTGAACAACGACGTCGACCGTATGTACGGCTTGGCCGGACTCAGCCCGAGCGAGCCGGACGCGTTCAAGGCCAGGGCGGGCGAGCTCCTCGACCAGGTGATCGTCTGGCTCCGCCGGGACCACCACGACGAGCTCGACGCGAGCGCAGAACGGCAGCGCCAGATCGACACCCTGGCCAGGGTCGCACAGCTCCTGGCCATCCCGACGGGCGAGGCATGAGATGGACGTGACGTCGCCCATGCCAGCGCCCGCAGTGCGTCTCGCAGACGCCGCCCCTCTGCTGCGATCGGTCTTCGAGTGGCTCGAGGCCCAGCGCGATGAGGCAGACCGGGCAGACCGATCCCATTGGCAAGACCAGATCCACAACCTCGGCGGGGCGATGGCGATCCTTCGCCTGCCGATCACGGAGGAATGACCATGACCATGTTCAAGAAGGCCGAGCGGACGCAGGCCAAGGCACGTGTCGCGCTCATCGGACCCAGTGGCAGCGGCAAGACCTACACGGCGCTGCGCGTCGCCGCCGGACTCGGGACGCGTATCGCGGTGATCGACACCGAACACGGCTCGGCGAGCAAGTACGCCGGTGTGCCCGGCCTGCCCGAGTTCGACGTGCTGGAACTCTCGCGCCACCACCCGGACGAGTACATCCAAGCCATCCGCGCAGCGGAGGCCGAGGGCTACGACGTGCTCATCATCGACAGTCTCAGCCACGCATGGAACGGCCGCGACGGCGCCCTGGAGCTTGTCGACCGCGAGGCGAAGGGCAACCGCGACAACAGCTTCGTCGCCTGGGCAAAGGTCACGCCGCTGCACACCCGACTGATCGACGCGATCACGGGCGCTCAGGTCCACCTGGTGGCGACGATGCGGGCCAAGACGGAGTACGCCCTCACCAGGGACGAGAAGAGCGGGAAGATGCGACCGGAGAAGGTCGGCGTCGGGCCGGTCCAGCGCGATGGGATGGAGTACGAGTTCGACTTCGTCGTCGAGCTGGATGCGACGCACACCGCTCGCATCACCAAGACGCGCTGCGCCTCGCTCGACGGGTGGGTCGAGGAATGCGCTGGCGAGGCGTTCGGCGAGCGCATCGCCACTTGGTTGGCTGATGGTGTGCCGGTCCAGCCGACGTCCGGCAAGTGGAGCGCGCTCATCGTCAAGGCCACCGCACCACGCTCTGCGCTGCAGACGATGCTGGCGATCTGGCGCGGCGAGCCGAACACACTCATCCGCGCTGCAGCGCTCCTCGAATGCGCCGGCCAGTTCTTGGTGGTCACCACCCGAGCTGCCGAGATCGCGAACGCGATCGACTGGGCGGAGCAGTCCGAAGACATGCGCGTCGGCACCGAGGTTCTCGCCCTCTGGCGGCGCGCGCTCGACGAGCGGATGGTGGCGGAGGAGGCAGCGGCGGCATCGGAGCCCGATCTGGCCGAAGCCGCCGGCGACAGCCCGGAGACGTGGCCGTGGGGCGGCGCTGACGAGTCGGACGAGCTCGAGGCCGAGCGCATGGAGATGGCGGACGCCGAGTAGGCGCACGACACCGCGAGGGTGAGTCGGCGATGCCAAGTTCGAACGCCGGCTCACCCTACCGGAATGGAGGGCAATGACGATGGAAGCAGATCAGTTCTACGCCGCCTCGCTCGAGGTGGCCCGTGAGCAGACCGCCGAGCTGCGCCGGATCCGGGTGGCGATCGAGCAACTGAGCGCCGCGGCGGACGAGACGTGGGCGCAGGGCAACCGAACGGCGCCGGCTCAGCTCGCCCTCGCAGCAGCCGAGGCCACCAACGGCTCGAAGCCGTCGAGCAACGGCCACAAGCCGGCAGCGACGCCGCAGCCGCGCACGGACCCCTTCGGCCACGAGCTGCCCCGCGGCGTCTCGTGGGACGCGAGCGGCGAGGTCTGGCAGGTGGACGTCACGCTGCCTGGACGACCGCGCCGCCGCGTGCGCGTGCCAGCCGGTCGATTCGTCGGCCATCCCGCCCTCGGCCTTGCCGAAGCGTGCCGCGTGCGCGCTGTGCTGCAGGGCATCGACACGAAGGTCCACCTGGCCGCCATGCATCCGGACACCGCGAGGGACGTCGCATCGGCGACAGCTCCCTAAACAAATCAGGCGCCCGGGTCGGCCGATGCTTGGCGGCTGACCGGCCCGGGCGCCTCCTGCAGAACTCCTTTGGAGGAGGTCCTACGTGGACAAGCCTACCACGCCCCCGGGCGCACCCCCAGCGGTGCCCCGTCGGAGCATCGACCGCATCCTGGTCGACGCGTACGCGGACCACCCTGGTCGCGTGATCGAGCTCGCGCTCGAGCCACACCTGGGCCACACGCCCACGGTGCGCATGTTCGGCGGCACGCTCGCGGATCCCGACGTGCGGCTCGTCGTGAACGAGTGGGCGGCGATGATCGCGAACTGCGTGCCGAAGGGGCCACGGCGCGAGGTGCGATCGTGAGCCTGCGCGCGTTGACGGCGGTGTGGGAGACGAGCACGTTCGATGGTGGCACCCTCCTCGTCCTCCTCGCCCTGGCCGACTACGCCGACGAGCACGGCTGGTCCTATCCGTCGATCGCCACCCTGTCTCGGAAGGCTCGCCTCAGCGAGCGTGCGACGCAGTACTGCCTGCGCGACCTGGCCGCTCGCGGTGAGGTAGTCGTGGAGGAGCGGACTGGCCCGAAGGGCTGCAACCGCTACCGAGTGACCTGTCTCGACGGGGGTGCAAATTCTGCACCCCGCAGGAATTGCACCGGTGCAATCGACGACACAGGGGGTGCAAACGGCAGCGCCGGGGGGTGCAGTTCGGCGCACGAGGGGGTGCAGCCCACTGCACCCAAACCTCCAAGGAACCACCAACAAGAACCTCCAAAGGAGCCGCCAGCAGCCGCATGCAACGCGCCCGAGCACGAGCGGCCGGCGGCGGCGCTGTCGCAACCCGGGCTCGCCGATGCACAGTCGTCCGCCGCGGGCGAGACCAACGTCGTCGACGCCATGCTCGACGCCTTCCTCGCGGCGATGCAGACCGACCTCGCGGCGCTGCGCGAGAAGGTCGCCCTCGATGTCGTGCGGCATGCCGGCCGCGCCGTCGAGCTGGGCCACCACGCCGACGACGTCGACCCGGCCGTCCGAGCGTGGCGCCGCAACCTGGAGAGCGGCGCTCGGCGGCATGCGGTGCGACCGCCGCGATCTGGCCAGGTCCTCGACGCGCTCGTGAAGTGGGCAGCAACTGCACCGCCCGTTCCGCTGCTGCACCCGACCGACATCATCGCGCCGGCCATCGACCTCGGCCTGCTCTGGAAGCAGCCCGACCCGACGCCGCCCACGGCCGCCGAGCAGCTTTGGTCCAGGGTCTTGGCGGACCTCCGGATCCAGATGACGACCGCGACCTACAACGCGTGGCTCCGGGACACGCGCGCGCTATCGCTCGACGGCGACCTGGTCGTCGAGGTCCCGACTCCCGCGCATCGCGACTGGCTCACAAACCGCCTCGGCGTAGCGCTGCGCTCCACGGTCGAACGCGTAGCCGGCGCTGAGGTCGCTGGGATGCGATTGGTGGTGGCTGGCGCGGTCGAGGCCGCTCTCGAAGCACCGGTGCCCGCATGAGCGCGCTCGCTGCAGTCCTCTGCCTTCTCGTGACCGCAGCGGCGCTTATGCGCGTCCGGCGACCGCGCCGCGGCGCCTATCGCTTCATCGTCGCGCTCCGTCCGCTTGTGCCGCTCCCCACCGCCCAGGACAACCGCCCATGAGCCGTCGCCTGCCCGTGCTCATCTGCCTCCTGCTCGTGCTCGCCGCGAGCATGACCCACGTCGCCGCCGGCTTCGGCTCGCTGGAGCAGGGCACGCGCGGCGCCGCCGTCGGCTGGCTCGCCGCCTCCGGGATCGACGCCGGGATCGCCGTGCTCATGTGGCGGCTGATGGCCGGCAACGCCGCCGGTCGGCGCTGGGCGGTCGCGGGCATTGTGCTCATGAGCGCCGTGAGCGCCTATGCCAACCTCGATCACGCGCTCGGCGTGGCCGCGGCCGAGCAGCTGGCGAGCACTGTGCTCACCGCTTGGCACGGCTCGCCGTGGTGGCAGGTTGCCCGCGTGCTCGTGCTCAGCGTGACGCTGCCCGCGCTCACCATCGTGCTCGCCGCCGTTGCCCACAGCGACGCCATGCCCACCGCGCCCACGCCAGTGCTCGCACCTGCTCGACGTGCCCGCGCTGCTCGCGGCGCCAACGCGAACGCCCAGCCGCTCACCGTCGTGCCCGACGAGCGGCTGTCGCTCGCCGTCGCCCACTACGTTGCCCACCCGCTCGCGAGCGACCTGGCCATCGCCGATGCCACCGACATCCCGCGGAGCACCGTGGGCAGGTGGCGTCGAGCCGGGCTGCTCGACGCGCCCACCAAGCAGGAGGCCTCCAATGCGTGACGCTCGCAGCTACCTCGACGCCGCCACCGGTGATGATCAGCCGGGCGTCACCGTCGCCCTCACGGAACTTGGCGAGGCAGTCGCGGCGCTCGGCCGCCTGCTTGGCCGCGCGCTCCGCCATGCCGGATTGGTGCTCATCGCCCTCGCGTGGATCCACCGCCGCGACCTGACGATGGTCGCCCTCGGTGCGCTCGCTGCCAGCCTGCTCACGTGGGCGACCGCACCGGCGTGGTACGGGCAGGCCGGCCCGGTGGGATCCGCACCGCGTGGCGTGGTGTTCGCCGAAGCGGCGCCACCAAGCGAGGCGACGCCGACCCGCGAGCACGTGGTCGACGTCGAAACCACGACCACCGTGCCCGCGGCGACCGAGCCACCGGAACCGCCGGTCGAGGCCATCGTCTGGCCCGCGTGGATGCCGGACACCGTGATGCGCTGGGCCAGCCTTGCCGAGGCCTCCGGACGACAGCACGGCGTCGACCCCGTCCTCGTCGCGATCGTCGTGCTGGTGGAGTCGGGTGGCAGCCCGACGGCGCGCAGCCACGTCGGCGCCACCGGTCTCATGCAGGTCATGCCGGCCACGGCCGGCGACATCGCGAGCCAACGCGGGATGGGGCCGATCGATCCAGCGACGCTGAGCGACCCGACCGTCTGCGTCGACTTCGGCGCGTGGTACCTGTCGAAGCAGCTGCAGGCCTTCGGCGCGCTGGACGACCCGGACTGGCAGACGAGCGTCGAGCGCGCGGCCGCGGCGTACAACGGCGGGCCCGGCACGGCGGGCAAGTGGCTGCGCGGCAGTGCACTGCCCAACGAAACCGCGGCCTATGTTCGGTGGGTCGGCGGCATGTGGCGGGAGCGGCGCGATCCGACGTCGCCGACGCTCGATGCTTGGCGCGCCGCGGGTGGGCAGGTCCTCCTCGATCGAGCGGACGCGGCGCGCGTCGTGCCGCAGGGCGAGGCGTGGTGATGACGCCGTTCGCGCTCGCCGCCGCTGCGCTGGCCACCTACCGCCTCGCCCGCCTCGTCGCCGTCGAGGACGGACCAGCCCTCGTCCTACATCGCTTCCGAACCTGGCACCGCTGGCCGGCCTGGATGCTGGATCTGCTCTCGTGCCCGCTGTGCCTGTCGGTGTGGATCGCGCCTGCCGTCGTCCTTCTGACCATCACCCGACCCGGCCTCTTCGTCGTGTGCGCGCTGGC
Source organism: Chloroflexota bacterium (assembly GCA_020848055.1). Classification (GTDB taxonomy): domain Bacteria; phylum Chloroflexota; class Limnocylindria; order QHBO01; family QHBO01; genus JACDBZ01. Next base: position 10,706 of record JADLBB010000185.1, read on the forward strand.
CGCATCCGGCGGCGCCACCGCCCTCTACCTCCAGGAGCGTGGATCGTGATCATCGTCCAAGCCATGCTGCGCGAGATGGACGGCACCGTCGCCTATCGCATCGAGCGCTTCCTCAGCGAGACACCCATCACCCCGGCCGAGCTCCAGGTGAGCGATGCCGTTCGGCAGGCGGCCGCGGCATGCGTCGCGGAGCTGTGCGGGCCGCCGGGCACCTCCGACGCTGCAACCTCGCCGGACGCGGCGCCCGCCGCGAGCACCGCGGCGCCGACGTCGTCGCCGACATCGGACGCCGCCGCCCAGCTCTCGTCGATCGCGCACCTCGTCGACCGCTACGACCCGAGCGACGTGCGCCGCGGCGAACCGCTCGCGGCGCGCCTCGAGCGCGTCCTCGCCTTTCACCTCGCCGACGACGGCGACACCGAGTAGGAGCACCGCGTGAACGAGCCACAGCCAGCCCCACGCCTTGACCTCGAAGCCCTCGCCCGTGAGATGCGCGCCGCGTTCGATGGCCAGGCCATCGACATCGTCGACGCCCTGGGCGATCTGCGCGACGCCTGCGGGCAGACCCGCTCGATGGAGATCGTCTGCATCATCTGGGAGGCAGCGCAGCGCTCCTTCCTCGACGCCGTCGCCGACGCGATGGAGGACAGCGAACCGGATCCGGACGAGGTCTTCGCGTTCGCCGCGCAGCTTCGGCCGAAGATGCCGATCTCCCGCGACAAGGAAGGGATGATGTCGCTGGAGATCGGGTTCGTCGTCGGCTCCAGCCGCGACCGCGCCGCCGAGCGCTTCGCCGAACCGCTGCGCCTGGGCCTGTCTGGCCCGCTGTACTGCCGCGTCGTCGTCCAGCCGATCATCAATCAGCCACGCCTCCCGGTGGCGCCGCCCGCCGAGGCTGCCCCGCCGGACGCGGCGACCGACGTCGACGACCAGCTCACGCTCGACGACGCCGCGAGCGAGTCCGGGATCAGCCTCGTGGAGATCTCGGCTCCCGGCCACGATCCCGTGCGGATGACGGGACGACAGTTCGATCGCGTGGTCGAGACGATCACGGGAGGAGCGGCGTGAACGACCAGCCCGTCCACCTCCGCCGGCTCGACGACCTCAAGATCTGGAGCCAGAACTACAACCGCGGCGACGTGCCCGCCATACGCGCGTCGATCTCCGAATTCGGCATGAACGGCGCCCTGCGCGTGTGGGAGGACGGCATCGTCATTGCCGGCAACCACGCGCTCCTTGGCCTGCGCGCAATGCGTGACGCCGGCGAATTGCCGCCGACCCACGTCGTCCTCGACGCCGACGGCGCCTGGCTGGTCCCGTGCATCGACGTCACCCACCTCGACCGCCGGCGCGCCGAAGCATTCGCCATCGCCGACAATCGCACCGCGGCGCTGGCGACGCAGGACGACGTCGCGCTCGCGGCGCTGCTGCGCGTCATCGCCGAGGAGGCGCCGGACGCGTTCGAGGCCACCGGCTATGACGACGGCGATCTGAACCGCCTGCTGTCCATCCTGCACGCCGGCGAGGAATCCGACGTCGACGCCGAGCCGCGCTTCGACAAAGCCGACGAGCTGCAGGAGAAGTGGAAGGTCGAGCCCGGTCAGCTGTGGCTGCTCGGCGACCACCGGCTGCTGTGCGGCGACAGCACGAAGCCAGAGGACGTGGCGCGCGTGATGGACGGCCAGCGTGCCCGCCTGTTCGCCACCGACCCGCCGTACCTCGTGGACTACGACGGCACGAACCATCCGACAAGATGGAACGCTCCCGCCAAGGAGCGCGCCGTCAAGAATAAGGAGTGGGGCGACGACTACAAGGACTGGGATCGCAGCGACCAGGGCGACGGCCTGTACCGCGGCTTCTACGCCGCCGCCGTCGAGCACGCGATCCTCCCCGACGCCGCGTGGTACTGCTGGCACGCTTCGCGGCGCCAGGCCATGCTCGAGGCCATCTGGACGGAGTTCGGCGCGTTCGCGCACCAGCAGATCATCTGGGCGAAGGATCGCGGCGTCCTCGGTCGCACGTGGTACCGCTTCGCCCACGAGCCGTGCTTCTTCGGCTGGGTGAAGGGCAACAAGCCGCCGCGCGTCGCCGAGGATTACCCGACGACCGTCTGGAACTTCCCCACGTCGCGCGTGGGCGAGGACACGGGGCACCCGACGTCCAAGCCCGTCCAGCTCTTCGAGATCCCGATGCTGCAGCACGCGGCGCCCGGAGAGGTCTGCTACGAGCCGTTCAGCGGATCCGGCAGCCAGATCATCGCGGGCGAGCGCACGGGGAGGCGCGTGTACGCCATCGAGATCGCGCCGCCGTTCGTCTCCGTCGCCCTCGAGCGCTACCTCGAGGCCACGGGGGTCACGCCCACCCTGGCGGCTGCGTGACCTCCTCGATCCACCAGGGGACGACGTGGGGGCGGGCTGTCGTCGAGCCCGCCCCCCGCCTCCTATGCCGCTCGGCGCTTGCCCTTGGGCGCCCAGATCTCGGCTGCCCGCTCGAACCCCACCCATTGGCCGCTCTCGCCAACACCTCGGTGCGATACAAATCGGCGGGCCACCTCGTTCAGGTCGATCTCGCCCGTCGCGGCTTGAATCAGCAGGGCTGTCGACATCAGCTGCATGCATCCCAGCGATTCGAGATCCGCGACATCGACATCGGCTTCGTAGCGGTCCAGCATTTCCTGCGTCTTGCTCATGTTCGTGCTCCTTGGTGGTGCGCGTCGCGCGCGTTCGTTGTGAACCATATTACTCGGTGTGCGGGCGATATCAAGGGGTGTGCGCGACAAGTTACCCACTTCGTGATAGTAATGTTGACGCGCTGTCGGCGTTATCAATCACTTAACATTTACCCACTTGCTATCGTGCCCACACCGAGCAATATGAACATCACAACGACCGACGTTGAATTGCACCCAAGGAGCACGAACGATGACCACGACGCTAATGACAGAGACGCGCGAGATGCAGCTGGACTTCAGGATTCACGACGAGCGGGGCGACACGGTTGCCAGCGCCGCAACGCAACTTCGCCTGCCGCGGCTGCTGGTGGACCACTTGCACCCGGAACGCTGGACGGCGGTGCTACGCGCTGCAATCGAAGCCGGCGCGAGCAACGCCGACTTCAACGACTCCCTTCAGATCAGCCTGGTCTTCACGCTGAGGGTCCCTGGTGGCCACGAGATCGGAGAGGGACACACCCTGATCGAGCTGCCCTGGCTGCTCGCGACCTACATCCGGACCGACGCCTGGGGCGAACTTCTCACGAAGGTGATCGAGGACCAGCTGCTCCTGCCAGGGTAGGAAGCGACGGCCCAGCGGCGGGCGAGGATGAAGTGATCCTCGCCCGCCGATGGCCGCCAAGCCCTTATCAATCTCTTATCAATTCAGGCCTTGCTATCGTCCCAAAACCGAGCAATATGGACACCAACGAAAGCGCACCGCGCGCGACACGAATGGAGGACGAGAATGCAGACCTTGACCAGCGAGCGATGGCAGGAAGTGTTCGAGGGGGTGCAGATGGAGATGATCCTGATCGAGGAGAGCCTCGGCCGACTCCGGAAGCTGGTGGACGGAACCGGATACGAGAAGGAAGCCGATGCGATCCTCTGGCATCTGGATGCCCTGACCACCACGGACCCGACGCGATTGGAGGCACAACCCGGATTGTGGTCAATCATCGAAGCGATCGGCGGACCGACAGCCGCATGGATGGCAGAGGCGAACGCGGACGAGTAGCAGCCACCGAACCAACCCGCAGGGCGCGACCAATGTGGCGCCCTGCGGGTCGTTCCGGTGGCGAAGATCGCGCCCGCCCCCCAGGAAAACGACCGCTCCAAATACGTACCATATGTGGTGACGTACAGGCCTTGCTATCGTTCGTAAACCGAGCAATATGAACGTCACGACGCGCACGCGGTGCGCAGCACAAAGGAGCTAGGAAAGTGAACCTACCGACGGAGACCTGGGAGCGGATCGCCCTTCTTGAGGAGGCCGCGGACATGGTTTCGGAGGCCATCGCCAAGATTGAAGATGCGCTGCACGGAACGGGCCTCGCGAGATACGCCGACGCCTACCAGCTCGCCCAGCTCAAGATCCTCGCCTACCCGAGTCACGGCTACCTCACACGCGACAAGGGGATCCACCATCTGATCGAGGACCTCAAGCAGGACGAGCGCGAGCAGCGCGAGGAGGAAGTGGACGAGGAGTACGAACCAGCCTGATCCAGACCTACCGAATCAACCAGCAGGGCGCGACACACGTGGCGCCCTGCTGGTCGCTCCGGTGGGCGGCGACCGACGTTGCGATTGGACACCCCATGCAATCCGGAACACCCCATGCAATCCCCCGAAGTACGACGGCGGTGCGGCGCGAAGACGCGGGCCGGCAAGCCCTGCAACGCGTGGGCCGTGTCGGGCCGCGAGCGCTGCCGCATGCACGGCGGCGCGTCGCCGCGTGGCCTGGCCCACCCGTCGACGACGCACGGCGCGTACTCGCGCGCCCTGCCACAGCGGATCGTCGCCGACTTCGAGGCGGCGCGCACCGACCCGGAGCTCCTCGAACTCCGCAACCAGATCGGCCTGATCGACGCGCGGATCCTCGACGTCCTGCGGCGTGTGGACACGGGGGAGAGCGGCGCCCGGTGGCGAGAGCTGAACGCGGCGTGGCGCGCGTACCGCGACGCGGTGAAGGCCAAGGACCCGGACGCGATGGGGACGGCGCTGGGCAGCGTTGGCCAGGCGATCGACGCGGGCGAGGGCGACTGGCGGGCGTGGCGCGAGGTGGGTTCGCTCGTCGAGCAGCGGCGTCGGCTGGTCGAGACCGAGCGGCGTCGGCTGGTCGATCTGCGGCAGGTGATTACCAGCGAACAGGTGCTGCTACTCAGCCACGCTTTGCTGAAGGTGGTGCTTGAGCATGTTCGCGACCAGGGCACCCGCGAGGCCATCGCGGTCGGGTTCCGCGGCATCCTCGACCGCCCTGGAGATGGCGGTCCAAGCGATCGCTGACGGCCTGCTCGGGCGCAGCACGGCGTTCGAACGACCCGCCGTCGTCCCACACGACGGGCCGCAGCACGCGTTCGTCGACAGCGACGCCGACATCGTCGTGTACGGCGGCGGCGCCGGCGGTGGCAAGACGTGGGGCCTGTTGATGGCGCCGCTGTTCCGCGGCGACGTCGACGTGCCTCGCTTCGGCGCCGTGGTGTTCCGCCGCACGTACCCGGACATCTTCGCGACCGGAAGCCTCTGGGACGAGGCGCAGATGCACTTCCCGGACCACGGCGCCGTGTTCCGGCAGACACCGCTGCCGGAGGCGCGCTTCCCGTCCGGCGCGACGATCCGCTTCAGCCACATGGAGCGCGAGGCCGACCGGCTGAACTGGAAGGGCTCGCAGATCCCGTACATCGCGTTCGACCAGCTGGAGGAGTTCACCGAGGGCCAGTTCTTCTACCTGATGAGCCGCAACCGCTCGACGGCGGGCGTTCGCCCTTACATGCGCGCCACCGTGAATCCCGACCCCGACAGCTGGGTGAAGCGCCTGCTCGCGCCGTGGGTGGACGAAGAGCACCCTGAGTACCCGTTCCCGCCGGGCGAACTGCGCTGGCTGACGCGCGACGAGATCACCGACGACATCGTGTGGGTCGACGCCGCGTGGCGCGATGCCGACGGGCAGCCGGCGCGATCGATCACGTACATCCCGGCGACGATCTACGACAACCCGACGCTGCTCACGAACAACCCGGAGTACCTGGCGGCGCTGCGCACGATGCCGCGCGTCGACCGCGCGCGGCTGCTCGACAGCGACTGGTCCATCCGCGAGGCGGCCGGCTTCATCGACGAGACGTGGTTCGAGATCGTCGACGAGGCGCCGGCCGGCCTCGAGCTCGTCGGCCGGTCCTGGGACATCGCCGGCACGCAGCAAGGCAAGGGTCGCGGCAAGGGCCGGGATCCGGACTGGACGGCCGGTCCGTTCATCGGCTTCAAGGACGGCGTCTGGTACATCGCCGACCTGCACACGACGCGCGGCACGGCCAAGAGCGTCGACGATCTGATGGACCAGGTCGCCGCGCTCGACGGGCCGCTCGTGCCGATCCTCCTGCAGCAGGACCCGGGCGAGGCAGGCAAGCGCGCCGTGGCGGCCCACAAGAAGCGCCTCGCCGGCCACGCGGTGCGGTCACGGCCTCCGACCGGCGACAAGGTCCAGCGCGCCCGCATCCTCGCATCGGCGGCCGAGGCCGGCAACGTGAAGCTGGTGCGCTACTGGCCGGCGCGGCCGGTCGACGACGACGAGCGCCGCGAGTTGCTGGCCCGCGCGATGGAGTGGATCCGCGCGTTCCTCGCCGAGGTGCGCGGCTTCCCCGACGGCGCGCACGACGACCGGATCGACGCAGTGTCGTGGGGGATGCTGATGCTCTCCTTCCCCGACGAGAAGAAGGCCAAGCACAAGCCGATGCCGAAGGGCTTCACGCCCGACCGCTGGTTCAAAGCCGCCGGAAGCGACTGGCTGCGCGGCGCACCCAAGGGAGGACGATCATGACGTTCGAGGCGTACGATGCGTCGCAGCCGATCCGCGAGCTGCACCGGCTGCCGTTCTGGCCCGCGCTGGTCCTCGTGGCCAACGCCGAAGATGCGGCGGCGATGCTGGCGTTGGTGGCGTACGTGCAGCGGTGGCGGCCGTCGTTGGAGGCGCCGCAGGTCGAGGTGTGCCGCGTGGCGGGGGTGTGCAGGGCGGGGCGTCCGCGGGCGTTCAGGACGGTGGGGGAGGTGCCGGGGGGGTGGCTGGGCAGCAGCGCGCTGGCGACGTTGGCCGTGGGCGAGGTGGAGCGATGACGGCGGCGAACGGGGCGGGGCAGGCGCCGCGGCAGGGGGAGCCGGCGATGTCGCCGCGGACGCGGGTGGCGATCCTCACGGTGCGGCGGGCGTTGATCATGATGGTGAACGCGCTTGGGGAGTTGGTGGGCCAGCCGGCAGTTCGCGTCGAGCTACTACGCCGGCCAACGCGTCGCCTTCCTAACGACGATCGGGCGACGAGTCAATCAGAATGCCAAGAGTCTAGCCCGGACCGGAGATCACTCCATGAACGCGAGGATAGCTTTTAGTAGCGCCAAGATCGCGGTCAGAAGGGAAACCATCCCCACGAGAATTCGCGCGAACACCTCCCAGCCACCTGGACGATTCTGGACGACAGCTTCGGCTTGCTCCTCGGGATCGGGTGCTGGGGGGTCGCCCGATGGTGGTCGCTTCCACGCAAGGTAAGGCAGGCTACCGATCGCGAACGTGCCTCCAAGTGCGGCGAGAAGCAGCACTGCCAAACGAACAGCAGGCCGGAACAGTGCGATCTGGTCGGAGTATTCAGCCCAGGCAAGTATTCCTGACGGAAGGAGGAGCGCAAGGCCGACCCCGATGTACGAGAGTCCTTCGTTCTTCAAGCTGCGTTCGAGTTCGATGAACGTGCCGACGAAGCTGAAGAACAAGACGACAGCCGTTAGTCCGTAAAGGATGTAGCTCCACGGGGCACCGAATCCGACATAGGGCGGTGCCGCAATTAGCAGGAGTCCAATCCAAAGCAGGATCCCCGCTACGGCGAACCCCCACGCAGGTGGTGTCTCTTTGCTGGTAGTGCCTTGAGGCTGCTCTGCGGGCCGCTCATCTTCGGGCATCGTCTTTCCTTTCGTGAGCAGCAATGCATACGTCGATGTCGCGGCATGAGTTTCGGGGGTTGACATCGTGCGGCCAGTTCCTTATACTCGTTACACCGGTCACGCCTGGTGTCGTCCTTGGCCCAGTCCGTGACCCTCATACAGGGCCGCACCGGCATACGCCGGCCCCGCCCGCCTCGAAGTAAGGCCGCACCCCCTGGTCCCGCCCGAAACTGGGCGGGCTTTGTCTTTAACCAGGCGGTGTGATGGCTTCGAACCCCAACGGCGGTCAGCTCACGCTGGCCCAACTGCAGAGGCTCCGAGCACGGCGCGACCGCGGCGAGATCACCGCCAAGGCCTACGCGCGTGCCGTCGCCGCTGCCCAGGCCGGCCGCCTCGAGCCCGTCGCGTACGAGACCGCACCGCGCGTCGCCGTACCACAAGGCATGACGCAGGGAACGGCACGCGGCGTCACGCCTCGTTATGCCCGCGCAGACGACGCCGACCCACAGCCACTCACACGCGCCCTCCTCGCCCCCGGCCGCCAGTCCGTCGTCCTCGCCGCCAAGGGCGCCACCACCACCGACACGACCGTTCCGCGCCCGGACTACCTCAAGCCAGGCGCGCAGAAGAGCCTGCGTCGCATCGCCGACGTCAACCCGGACGCGTCACTCGCCCTGTCCCACATCCGCCGTCTGGCCATGACGGACCACCGCGTGCGCGTGCTGGCCGTCGGACCGGACGGGCCGCTGGAGGAAGAGCACGAGGAGGGGATGCGCGAGATCGCGCAGTTCCTCGCGCGGTGCTTCCGGACGTTCGAAGGCGGCGGTGTCACGGCGATGATGAGCGTCGGCCTGGACAGTGCGGCCACCGGCGGCGCCGTCGCCGTCGAGCTCGATGTGGCGCCGAGCCGCGCCGACGTGCGCGACATCTGGATGGTGGATCCCGGCATCGTCGAGATGGAGCGCGTGCGGGAGGGCGAGACCGAAACGATCATCCCCGTCCTGACGGACGGCATGGGTGGCAAGGGTAAGCCGTTCAACCTCAACCAGTTCGCGTACATCGGCCTGGACACGAACACGAAGCAGCCGCACGGCAAGCCGTGGTTCGCGCCGGCCCTGGACACGACGCTGCCGCAGCACGAGATGCGCAACACCCTCCAGGCGGTCGTGAAGAACCAGGGGTTCGGACGGCTGGCAGCGAAGGTCAGCTGGGACCGCATCGCCGAGCTGATGCCGGACACGGTCGCCTCTGGCAACGAGGCGGCCGCGTTCATCGAGCAGGTGATGGACGGCGTGCGCCGCTCGCTGGAGCGGCTCGAGGCGGACGATACGGTCATCCATCCGGACTTCGTCGCCCTCGACTACTACGGCGCGAACCACAGCGGTAACAGCTTCCGGCCCAAGGACCTGTCGGACATTTACGACACGGACCAGGGCGCCGCGGTGAAGACGCCGCTCGCGCTGCTCGGCCGCTCGACCGGCAACGCGCTGTCCAGCAACGCCGACATCCACTGGGTCGTGTACGCCCTGTCCGTCGAGGCGCTGCGCGACCTGGTCAACCGCGCCATCCAGTGGGCGCTGTCGCAGGTCCTGCGGATCAAGGGAATCCCCGCCGTCGTGGTTATCGAGTGGGATCCCATCCGCAAGGAGGACCGCGTCGCCGAGGCGAACGCCAGCAAGGCGGAGCACGAGGCCGTGCTCGCCATGTGGGACCGCGGACTGATCGACGATGAGACGGCGCGCGAGCGGCTCGGCTACCCGGAGCCGCAGGGGGCGAACACTCGCCCGGCTCCAGCGGCTGCCAACGCCGCAACGCCGCCCGCTCGCGGCGATGCCGAGGACGCCGACGCCGACCCGGCCGCCCGCTTCACCGGCCTCGTGAAATGTACCAAGTGCGGCGGCACGTCGTGGCGCCGGACCACGAAGCACCGGCAGCAGTGCCTCGGCTGCGGCGCGTACCAGTCCAAGCCGCCGCAGGACAAGGGCGACGACGCGGAGCGCGCTCCGCTCGACCCGTGGGCTGGCGTCTGGCGGTTCGCCGGCACGCTCCCCGCCGCCGACACCGACGCGTTCCTCAGCGCCTACGTCGACGCCGTCGGCGAGGCGAACCACGTCTCGCTGTGCGGCTGCCAGGCGTGCCGAGCCGAGCGCGAGCCGGTGCGCGGGCCGGCGTTCCAGCCGAAGAACACGACGCCCGTCAGCGCGGTCGAACTCGCCCAGGAGTTCACGCACATCGACGACGGTGACGTGCGCGCTGCGGTCGAGGCTTGGCGAGCGTGGGCGCGGCGAGCGGCGCCGCGGTACGTGCGGCTGCTGGACGCGGTGCTCGCCGAGGACGAGGACGACGAGGACCGCGTCGACCGCGCGCCGGCAACGAGCGCGCCGGACTACGAGTGGGACCTCGTCACGCAGCGGTTCCGCGACCAGAGCAACGGCCGGTTCGTCGGCGAGGCCGTCGTCAACAACCTTCTCGAACGGCGGATCCGGGACGTCGAGCGGGACATCGACCGGCTCACCACGCGCCTGCTCGACAACCGCATGAACCCGGCCGAGTTCGGCCGCGGCATGGCGTCGCTCCTGCGCGACGCGCACCTCGCCGCGCGCGAGCTGGCCGTGGGCGGCGCCGAGCGGATGACGGCTCGGCACAACGGCTCGGTTGGCGGCTACATGCGCTACGACACGGACCACCTCGCCGGGTTCGTGAACGCGATCGCGCGCGGCGACCTGTCGCCCGAGCAGATCCGCGCGCGCGGCCGGCTGTACGCCGGCGCCAACCTGCGGCGCGAGTTCGACCGTGGGCGCGCGTGGGCGCACGAGGAAGCTGGCTACACCGAGGAGCGCCGAGTCCTGCGGCAGGGCGCCGCGCACTGCAAGGGCTGCGCGGATGAGGCGGCGCGCAGCTGGATGGCCATCGGCACCGGCACGCCGATCGGCGGGCACGAGTGCGGGCCGAACGACATGTGCGGGCGCGAGTACCGCTTCGACAAGAACCGCCGCTACCCGCCGCGACGCATCGACGCGCCGCGCGCGGTGCCGGCCCACGCGTAGGAGGCGCTCGTGAGGGACCGACCCGTGATCGAAGTCCACAGCGGCGACATCGCCCTTCTCACCTTCGAGGTGGTCGACGAGGACGGCGACGCCGTCAACCTGTCCACCGCCACGGACATCGACGTGCAGCTCTTCGCCATCGGCGTTGGCGGTGTGCCAACCGGCGCGGCCGTGCTTGCCGAGAACCTCGCCGGCGACGTCGACCTGGTCGGCGGCGGGACGGCCGGCAAGTGCTCGCTGGCCCTCGCCGCAGTCGACACCGCCGCGCTGGCCGGCGACTACTGGATCGAGGTGCGCGTCGAGGACGCCGCCGGCCTCTTCCGAACGGCCACGCCGTGCACGCTGCGGGTGCTGGGGGACCTGATCACCTCATGACGACCCGAGTCACCGTCTACCACCTGACCAAGTCCATCACCGTTCGGGAGGGCCGCGCCAACCGGATCGTCGTCAAGGCGCGCCAAGCCAACGACCTCGTGCTGCGCTTCACGGTCATCGACGCCGACGGCGACGCCGTGGACATCAGCGGCTACACGACGCGCGCGTTCGGCGTGTACCCGCTGGAGAGCGGCACCGCCACGTTCAGCAAGACGCCCTCGCTCGTCGGCGGCGGCACCGGCGGGCAGATGGACGTAACGATCACCGACACCGACCTGGCCGCCCTTGCGGGCGACTACCGTCTCGAGCTGCAGGTGGAAGGTACGGGCTTCAAGCAGACGCTCGTGACCGGCCTCCTCAAGCTCGACGCGACGTTCGTGAGCTAGGCGATGAGCGAGGAGATGCTCGACGTCTTCACGACCGGCGACATCGTCGTCGATCGCGCCGACGGCGTCGCACCGGGAACGCCGGCCGTCGAGGACCTGCGGGCGATCAACGCGCGCGTCGCGGTGGCGCCGCTGTCGGCCGAGCAGGTGTTCGTATTCCGCGTCGAGATGTCGAACACGGAGCTGGACACGTACGGCACGTGGTTCGACGTCTCATCGCTTCGGAACTTCGCCCGCGACTGCAGCGCGCCGCGTGGCGTGCCGCTGTTCCGCAACCACGCCACCAGCCCGTGGTTCGGCATGCAGGATCCGCACGGCCGCTTCTTCTCGGCGCTCGTCGAGGAGGTGACCACGCAGCGCGACCCGTCCAAGGACAAGACACCGTTCGCCCGTGACCTCTTCAACCGGGCGAAGGGCCAGAGCCTGCGCGTCGTCGAGTCCGCCTTCCTCGTGCGCGACGCCGCGCCCAACGGCTATCCGAACGCCGAGATCATCCTCGGCCTCGTCAGCGGCACCGCTGGCGCCGCGTCCATCGGGGCGACGATCGATCCCGTCCGCGCGCCCGGCGCCGACCTCATCGACGACATCACGGGCCTGTCGGTCATGTCGCCCGAGTGCCCGTACTTCCCGATGGCCAAGTACGAGGTCGACGGGAAGCTGGTGCGCGCCACCGCCCACTTCACCGCGGCGCGCCAGCGCGAGGGCAGCCTCGTGCCAATCGGCGCCAACCCGCGCGCGATGGCCCAGCGCAGCGGCTTCGAGACCGCGATGCTGAACCGCGCCTCGGAGCTGGTCAACGCCAACCGCCTCGACCCCCGCGAGGCCACGTGGCTGGAGAGCGTCTACGGCGGCCACATCTTGCCGCCGCGTCACCACAGCATCCCCGCCCCCGCGCCGCGCACCGAGGCGGCGACCACGCATGAGGAGCAGCCGATGGCCGATCCCGCCCCCACGGGCGGCACGCAGCCGCCCGCCTCGTCCACCCCGAACCTCGACACGTTCGACCAGCTGCGCACCGAGCTCGACGAGGCGCGCAGCACCATCGCCACCCTGGAGCAGCGCGCGATCCAGGGTGAGCAGCGGGCGAGCGGCCTCGAGCGCTCGATCACCGACGCCGTCGGCCTCGAGGACGGCGAGGAGCCGGCGGAGGCGATCGCGCGCGCGGCCGGCCTCATCACGTTCGGCCGCGCGTACCGCGGCGACCTCGAGGAGCAGATGGTGCGCGCGTACGTCCGGGCACACGGCCTGGCGGACGGCTTCGACCGCGCGCGCATCGTCGGCCGCGCCGCGCACTGGTCGCCGGACCAGGTGAAGGAGGAGATCGCCTCGCTCCAGCGCCTGGCCGCCAGCCAGTTCAAGCCCGGTACGACGGCGCCGCGCGAAGTCGATCGCCGCGGCGGCGACGCGCCGGCCGAGCAGCCCAAGCGGCCGACGACCGGCAGCCCGTCGCTCTACCGCAGCTAGTCCGCCCCGATCCCTCCCGCCTGAACACGCACCGCCAAGGAGAAGCGCATGGCCGAGAACCGCAACGTGGAGTACGACGGCATCGGCGCCGAGTACGCCCCCTTCGAGATCGACGGCGTGACGATCACGCACGACGACGACGAGACCGGCGGCAGCGCCCAGGTGGGCCTGGCCGTCACGATGACCGACGACAAGGAGGTGGGCCTCACCGAGGACGCCGACCCCGTGAAGGGGATCCTGGTTTCGGTCGAAGGCGACGGCCGCTGCCTGGTCCAGACCGGTGGCTACATGGAGCTGCCGAAGGGGGACGGCGCCACCTACACCCTCGGCGGCCAGCTGGTCGGCGACCTCGGCGCGGCCAGCGCCAAGGGCTACGTTCGGGGTGTGAACTCCGCCGTGGCCGCCGAGCTCGCCGTGGCGCGCGGCGAGGTGATCGACGAGAGCGACGCCGACGTCGTCGGCGCGATCCTCTGACACGCGCCCGCCGCGATCCTCCCACCTGATCCACCCAAGGAGCACCACCCATGCCGACGGCCATCAAGAACGTCCCGACCGTGTCCGAGCTGGTCGACCAGATCGAGCGGGAGGACGGCGTCGCCATCCCGATCGAGGTCGCCCAGCGCATCTGGGACAGCGCCAGCACCCGCCGCGAGTTCGCCGGCTCGACCGGCACCTCCGAGCGGACCGACGCGCTGATCAACCGCATCGACGTCGACTTCGTCACCGAGGCGATCGAGCGCCAGGAGAGCCTGTCCGAGGCGCTGGAGCGCGAGGACCCCACCGAGACCGAGCGCGACATGTCGCTGGGCGTGGACGCATTCCAGCGCGTCATGCGCGGCCTGAACATCCGCACGGCCTCCAGCCGCAACGCCGGCGTGCGCGCCCACACGATGGGCGATCTCGACGTCGCGGGCCCGCGCATCGCCGGCGACGTGAACGTCGGACGCTGCATGGTGCCCGAACTCCTGCGCCGCGCCTACATCGAGGGGCAGCGTTTCGGCACGCAGCGGTTCAGCATCGACCGCTTCTACGCCAGCTCAGCGCCGCTGTCCGAGGTGCTTGAGCCGAAGTTCATGCTCCAGCTGATGACGACCTTCAAGTTCCGCCAGCCGATCCTCAACCTCCTGGTCGCGATCGAGACGGGCGTCGAGGCCGGCGTCTTCAAGTACGTCTTCATCGACGAGCAGGCGGACGCGGAGCGGATGGCGCGCGTGCCGCTCGGCGCCGATCTGCCGACGTCCAAGCTCACCGTCTCGGACCGCGAGGGCCGGGTCTACCAGTACGGTCGCGCCATCGAGGCGCAGGACGCGGCGCTGCGGCGCATGACGATCGACATGGTCCGCTTCCAGACGGCGCGCCTCGGCCAGCGGAACGCGCTGGACAAGGAAGAGGTCGCCGTCGACACGGCTATCAACGGCGACTCGAACGCCGGCACCGCGGCCACCGAGACCGACATCACGACGGTCGGCGGCATCGTCGACCGCGTGACGAGCACGCCGCTGTTCAACTTCCTCGGCCTGTTCGAGGAGAGCGGCGCCTACACGCCGACGATCTGCCTCGCGCGGCGCACGACCAAGACCAAGATCCGCAGCGCGGTGCTGGACGACGGAGCCGCCTCACCGGCTCCGACCGAGGCGGCGCCCGTCTTCATGGGCGACATGCGCCTGTGGCCGAACGGCGGCGAGGGCCCCGAGGAGCGCGACCACCCGCCGATCTACGCCCGCTCCTACACGCCGGCCGACAAGGGCGTCTACATCGACGCCAGCCAGGCGATTGGTCTGGCGTTCGAGGTGGGCGCCAACAAGACCGAAACCGACCGCTACATCAAGCGGCTGGTCAACGTGGTGGCCATCAGCGAGGTCGTCGGCTTCTGGGTCGTCGACTCGCGCGCCACGCGGATCTTCGACATCACCAACTGATCGACCGTCGCATCCGACTGGGCGCCCGTCGCCCGCTCGAATCTCTCAATCGGAGGTCCCCATGGCTTTGCAGACGATCACGGTCCACGCGCCGCGCAAGAAGGCGCTGGACCCCGACAACCCGGGCAACCGGGTGGTGCTCTTCGAGCGCGACAAGCGCCACCCCGGCGGCGAGGTGTTCATCGCCGAGGGCGACACGGTGAAGGCCTACCCCACCAAGGAAATCAAGGTGCGGCTCGGGAGTTCGCTTGTGGAACTCCGCGACGGCCAAGTGCCATCGCGCGACGAGATCGATCCCGAGTCGCTCGGCTCGCTCGGCCTGTCGGGTTCGGTCACGCGCGCGCTCGGCGCGGCCAACATCGACAGCGTGTCCGACCTGCTCGAGGCGTGGACGGACGGCCGCGTCACGAACATCAAGGGCATCGCCGAGCACAGCCTCGAGGCGATCAAGACCGCGCTGGCCAAGCGCGACCTGATCGACGCGTAGGCAGCCATGCCGCTCTACCTCACGGACGCCGACTACCCGGCCATCCGCCGCATGCTCGGCCTCGCCGGCGACGACACCGTGTCGCTGCCGGACGAGGTCATCGAGGACCGGCCGCACCTGGCGCGCGTCGAGCGCGAGGTGACGCCGATCCTCGAAGCGTGTGCGATCGAGATGGACTCGGGCGAGCCGGCGTACGTCGCGGAGACGGCGGAGTGGGTGCTCGAAGCGCTGCAGTACCTCACCGCCGGTCGCCTTGCTGCGCTGATGAAGCAGGCGGCGACCGGCGAAGAGATCAGTAGCGAGTCGGTCGGGCCGGTGCGGGTCAGCTACCGCACCGGCGCCGACTGGCAAGCGCAGGCGCAGTCGCTCCTGAAGCAGGGCGTGCAGGCGCTGGCCAAGGTCTGTTCGGGGGCCGGTGACTTGGGCGCGCGCGGCTTCCCGGGTGACGTGATCGTGCTCGCCGGCCCGACGCGGCGCGTGCGCTCGTCGACGGCCGGGCAGCGGTCGCTCGCGTCGATGCTCGACGAGCTGCGACCGAACCTGCTCGGGGGGCGACCCTGATGCCGAGCGGCACGCCGGCCCAGGTCCTCGCGCGGTACTTCAACGCGACGCTCACGCTGCGGCGCAAGACGGCCGGCGCGTGGGCGGAGGTGCCGGGCACGGTGCGGGCGTTCGTGGACTTCTCGCCGTCGGGCGTGCTGCGTGTCGCGGCCGCTGCCGGTGCGGTGGGCGGGAGCCTGGGCGGCGGCGGCATCGCCGCGGAGTCGTCCGGCATCGCCGTCTACGTCGAGCCGGCCGAGGATCTGCGCGTCGGCGACATGTTCGCCCACGAGGGCAGCACGTACCGCGTCGATTGGGTCGGGCCGACAGGCAGCGGACCGAGCGGCGCCGTGCTTCGGACGTGCTTCGCGCGGGCGCAGAAGGCGCCGGGAGCGACGCCGTGATCAAGCCGACGCTGAAGTGGAAGCGACGCACCGAGATCCGCACCCTCAAGAGCGGGGCGAGCGTTGAAGGCCCGACGGCGTCGATCGCGCTGCTCGAAGGGCTGCGCGACGAGGTCATCCCCGGCGGCGCGCTCTCGGGCTGCCACCGTG
This sequence comes from Chloroflexota bacterium, assembly GCA_020848055.1. Lineage (GTDB taxonomy): Bacteria > Chloroflexota > Limnocylindria > QHBO01 > QHBO01 > JACDBZ01. Next base: position 27,107 of record JADLBB010000185.1, read on the forward strand.
CGGCGGCTGCGGGCGAGCAGTACATGAAGGCGAACGCGCCGTGGACCGATCGCACCGGCACCGCGCGCCGCGGGCTGTACGGGGCGGCGGCGCAGTCGGGCGACCAATTCGCCGTGGTGTTCAGCTACGGGCCTGACATCGACTACGGCTTCTGGTTGGAGAACCGGTTCAACGGTCGGTTCGCGATCGTGCTGCCGACACAGGAGGTGTTCAGCAACTGGCTGCCGCGGTTCGTTGCCGAGGACATCACGCTGGAGCTGCGAGGCCAAGGGTCCAAGTTCCGGCACCGCGAGACGGGGCGGTTCGCGTGACGGCGCTCGGTGGCAACCTCGCCGGATCGCTCGCCTACGCACGCCGGTGCGCCGCGCGCGCCATCGCGCACCTCGGCCATGCGCGCGCGGAGCTGGGCGAGTCCGACGCCAATGTGCAGCGGATCGAGCGCGCGCTCGACGAGCTCGGCAACGCCGAAGGCGCGCTGAACGAGTGGCTCGGCTTTATGGAGGGCGAGACCGCCGCTCATGACGAGGAGGACGCCAGTGGCCGCAAACGTCGCTGACGACCTTCGAACGCGGCTCATGGCCGACGGGGCGCTCGCCGCGCTGCTCACGGGCGGCGTGCTCGTCGACGAGGAGGGCGAGTGGCCGCTGCATCCCGAGCGGCCGGGCGCGCCGTACGAGGACGCGTCGGGCATGGCGAAGCTGATGCCCTGCGCGGTGCTCACGGAGTCGTCCCTGGTGCCGGTCGCTCCGACCGACTCAGGGCAGCGGATCGTCTTCCGGATCGGCTACTACGCGCCGGACGACTACGGCGTGCTGCGACGCGCGGCGGAGCGGACGCGTTACGTACTGGATCCGGACGGCAACGGCGAGCAGCACGGGCCGCTGGACGACGGGCGGTACTACATCGTGCGGTTCCTGGACGCGCCGGTCCGCGCATCCAAGGACGACCAGGTGATCAGCGCGGACGCCGAGGGCGGCGTCTGCTACGAAGCGGCGCGCTACCAGGTCGATATCGACTGGCCCGAGTAGGAGCGCGCGGTGGCGTGTGGATGTGGATCGAAGGCGTCGAGGACGCCCTTACCAAACGGAGTGACGATCGTGGCCAAGACCATCGACAAGAACACCGTCCTCGTGCGCATCACGGCCGGCGCCGGCGGCACCGGAAGCGTGCGCACCAACGTGTGGCTGGGCGACAAGCTCGGGCTCGGGCTCAGCCAGGGCTACCTGCTCACCGGAGCCGGCACGCGCATGAGCCGAGCCGACGCGGTGGCGCTGCTGGTCGCGGCGCGTAATGGCCACCCGAACCTGAGCGGCCGCGCGTTCGCCGCCGACGAGGACCTCGCGGCCGCGGTCGACGCTGCGGTGAAGGCGGCGGAGGCGGCGAAGGAGAAGGCAGCGGCGGCGACCAATGAGGACGGAGCCCAGGCCGGCGCCGAGAGCGACACGGCCCAGCCGGTCGAGGGCGAGGCGACGACCCAACCCGCCGAGACCACCGAACCAGCCGAGACGGTCGCACCCGCCGCGGCCGAGAGCGCCACTCCCCGGGCGCGCCACCAGCGCTAGGCCACCCGCCTGGCCACGCACCGACCGATCGGCAACCGACCCCCAGGTAGGAGAGGAGCACCCCCATGACCGTCAAGGTAGTCCACTTCAGCGCGAAGCGCGCCTACGCCTTCGAGATCACGGACGACACCGTAGGCGCGCCGGTCTACGCGGCTGGCCAGCGGCTGAACTGCGTCCGCAAGGTCGGCTTCGAACGCAACGTGGCAGAGGCCATGTTGGAGGGCGACGGCGGCGTGTGCGACGCGACGCGCGAGAACAAGTCCATCAACTTCGAGCTGGACTTCGGCGGCGTCGAGCTCGACCTCATCGCCCTCATCCAGGGCGCGACGCTCAATGAGATCGCCGGCCCGCCGGCCGAGTCGCACCTCATCGTCGGGACCGAGGACGTCGAGATCGCGTTCGGCGTGATCACGAAGATCCTCGGCCGCCGCGGCGGCTCGGCGCACATCGCGCTGTTCAACTGCCGCGAGCAGGGCGGCGGCTACAACGCGGCCGAGCTCGACAACTACGGCAAGACGATGTTCAAGGGCATCGGCCTGGCGAGCCCGTACAACGAGAAGGCGCTGTACGCGGTCTGGCACTCGGGCCTGAACGTCGACGTCGACGCCACGTGGGCCGACAACGTGGTGACCAACCTCACCGGCTCCTACTGATCCAACTTCCTCGCCGGAGCCCCCCGTAGCCGAGGGGGCGGTGGCATACGCTGCCGCCCCCTCGGCTAACCCTCGGAGATCCACATGCCGACCGCCAAGCCATCCCAGTCCACACGTGCACGCCGCGGCCGTGCCGAGAAGCAGCAAGCAGCCGCGGCGCTGTCCAAGTACGCATCGCGCGCCAGCTTGCGCGGCTCCCAGGGCCCGCCGGTCCTGGAGGTCGAGTGCTACCGCGCCGACCGCGTGTTCCTGGTGCGGCGGCTGAACCTGATGCAGCTCGTCAACTCGGGCGTGTTCCCGCGCCCAATCACGGCCGAGGTGCGCCGGATCATCCTGCAGGGCGTGGTCTTCGCGATGCAGGACAACCGGCAGTGGAGCGACTACGTGACGGCGTGCATGCGGCTCGCCGTCGAGGCGGTCATCGTCCCGCCACCCGAGCTCGAGGCGGGCGACGTTGCGGTCGACGAGATCACGAGCGACCTGTGCCGTCCGCTGTTCGTGGAAGCAGGCACGACGCCCGACGCCGACCAGTACGCGCTCGTGGTGTGGGACGACTACAAGCGCGTGCAGGAGGAGGCGATCAAGCTGCGGCGGCTGGCGCGATCGGGCAAGGCGGACGACGAGGACCGCGAGGCGCTCGCCGAGAAGGAGCGCTACCTCGAGGACTCGATGGCGCTGCACTTCGACGACCTGGCGGCGATCGCGGGCGCGCTGACGCTCCGCGGTCCCGGGGCGGTGGGCCGATTTCGCGACCAACCGGGTGCTGCTGTGGGACCTGTGGCAGACGACGAAGGCGTCGCCGCGATGGTCGCCGGGGGAGCTGCTTGAGGACGACCTGCGCGCGGAGTTCGGGGGCGACTGGTCGCTGTGGGCTTCGGACATCGACCAAGCCGTCCACGAGTTCGGCGCGTTCGTCGAGGGGAAGATCGACGAGCGGATCCACGATTACCTGCAGGAGATCCAGGACGGCAACGCGCGGCGCGCCCGGATGGCATCCAAGAGCAACACCTCGGCGTCGTTCGAGCGGCCATCCAAGGAGCACCTGCGGCGGCTCTACGACGAGGCCGTCATGTACTGGGTGCATTCGATCGTGCGCGAGTACACGGCCGTGCCGGGTGAGAAGGGGCTGTTCGACGTCAGCTGGGCCTACCAACAGAAGGCCGCGACGTTCGATCCGGCGATCGATTTCGATTGGGACGTGGGCGACATCGAGGTCGTCTACTTGGACGAGGCACCTCCAGGGATGATGAATGTCGACGACGATTGAATCGCTCGTCGGGCAGCTCGGGTACGACTACGACAAGAGCGGCCTGAACGCGGCGATCGGCGACCAGCGCGAGTTCCTGAAGGCCACGACGGACGTGGGAGCAGGGATGGCCAGCACCACCCAGCAGGGCGGTGCGATGGGTGGCGTGCTGGGCGGCATCGGCAAGCACAAGGCCGGCATGCTCGCCGTCGCCGGCGGTGCGGCGGCGCTTGGTCTCGGAATCATCTCGGCGACGGGCAGCGCCCGCAACTACGAATCGGCGCTGGCTTCGATCGACACCCTCGGTCCCCAGGTCGCGGCGCATCACGCCGAGTTCAAGGACCAGATCCTCGACGTGTCGACAGCGATGGGACAGGACCTCGTCGGGTCGACGAACGCCGTCTACGACGCGCTCTCTTCGGGGGTGCCTCCCGACAACGTTATCGACTTCATGTCGACGGCCTCGAAAGCGGCCGTTGCCGGTGCGACCGACACGGGCACCTCGGTGCGCGCGCTCACGGCCACCCTCAACGCCTGGAAGCTGAACGCCGCAGAGGCGGGCAACGTCAGCGACGTCTTCTTTACCGGCGTCAACGTCGGCGTGTTCCGCTTCGAGGACCTGGCCAACAGCATCGGCCAGGTCGCACCGCTCGCGGCCTCGCTCGGCGTCACGTACCAGGAGGTCACGGCGGCGACGGCGACGCTCACGAAGAGCGGTCTGACGGCGTCGCAGGCGATCACCCAGCAGCGCGCTTCCATGGTCTCGCTCATCACGCCCAATCGCGAGATGTCGGGCGTCCTAAAGCAGCTGGCCCTCGACAACGAGGACGTCGCCCGGACGGCCGAGGAGCAAGGCATCTCGATCGGCGAAGCCGCGCTGCGCACGCTCGGCTACCAGGGCGCGATGGTGGCGGTGCGGGACTCGGCGAAGAACGCCGACGTCGAGCTGGCCAAGGCGGCAGGGTCGGTCGAGTCGCTCGGCGCGTTCCTGGGCCTGTCCGGCGAAAACGCGGTCGGCGCTGCGGCTGACCTCGACCTCATGAGCTCAAGCGCTGGAGCGAGCCAGGCGGCGTTCGACACGATGGCCGAGACGACCGACGCCAAGATGGCCAAGTTCCGCGCAGCTTGGGAGGCGGCCAAGGTATCGGTGGGCGACCTCTTCCTGCCCGTCCTGGCCAGCCTGGCTGAAGCCGCGGTCCCGGTGATGAACTTCCTGGCCGACGGCGCACGAATGCTGCAGCCGCTCGCGGCCGGCTTCGACTCCCTACCGGGACCGATCAAGATGGTCGGCGCGGCGCTCGCAGCCATGACCGCCGGCGGCGTAGGCCTCGCGGGTGGCGCGATTGCGTTGGCACCGTGGATGAAGCACCTCAAGGAGTTCGCACCGCTGGCTGATGCGGCGAAGGGCCGAGTCGGCGGCCTGATCTCGACGCTGATGGATCTGGGCGGATCGGTGGCCGGCGAGAGCGGGCTGCAGGTCGTCCTCGGCCAGCTCCCGAAGCTTGGCTCGCTCTCGACGGTCGCGAAGGGCGGGATCGCCAGCCTGACCGGCTCGCTGTCGCCGCTGCAGTCCGTCCTGGGCATGGCCTCTGGCGGCCTGACCGCCCTTGGTACCGCGGCGAAGGGCGCGATCGTTGCAGCTGGTCCGATCGGCGTCGTCCTCGGCGCCGTCGCGCTCGCTGGATACGCGGCGTACAAGGGCGTCAGCTCGGCCAACGCGGCGCTCGACGAGCAGTTCGCAGCTGCGCAGAAGGCCGGCGGCGGGTTCCAGGCGTACCTCGGCGGCGCCCAGCGGGCGCGCGATGAGTCCGGGCTGCTTGGCAAGGCAGGCTTCCTTCTCAAGGACGTGTGGCACGGCCTGACCGATGCCTGGCACAGGGGGCTGGCGGCGCTGCAGCCGGTAGGCGAATGGTTCTCGTCGATCAGCGACAAGGCAGCCGGCCTCATCCAATCGGTCACCGGGATCTCGGGCGGACTGATGGGACTGGGCAGCTCGCTTCTCAAGATGATCCCCGGCGTCGGTGCAATCTCGATGCTGGGCGGTGCCCTGACCGACCAGAACGGCGCCGTGCGCGACGCCACCGTGGCGTGGTTGGAGATGGAGAAGGGGATCGACCCTGCGATCCTCAAGACCAGTGAGTTCGCCACAGCCCAGGCCCAGCTGGGCGCGAAGCTCGACGACGGGTCGTTGTCGCAGGAGGAGTACTCGCAGCGGCTTCTGGGCGTCGCGCGCGAGCTGGGAGGAGTCGAGGCTGCAGGCGGCGCTGCCGCGCGCGAGATCGCTTCGACCGGCGAGGCGTTGGCGATGGCGTCCGCGGGCGCCGAGCAGGCGGTCGGCGGCTTCCAGCAGTACAGCGATGCGCTGATCGGCATGGTCGGCGGCGCCGCCATCGGGTTCGATCCGAACGCAGAGCGCGACGAGGACCAGCTGGAGAAGCTCGACAAGGAGAACCAGCAGCAGCGCGAAGCCCAGGCCCAGCACTTCGGCTCGATGATGCAGTCGCGTCGCGAGTTCAACGCCCAGCACACGGCGCTCCTGGCCGAGGGCAAGACCGCCGAGGTGGCGACGCTGGCCGAGCAGTACGCATCCGAGCAGTCGATGCAGGTCGAGCACCTGGCGCAGCTGGCGATCAACCACGTCAATTCCATGCTCCAGATGAACAACATCAGCGAGCAGCAAGCGCAACTGATCTATGGCTCGATCGCCTCGGCCTTCCCTGGCGCCGACATCTTCGACGGCAGCACCGCCGCGATGATGGAGTTCAGCACTGTCATGGGCCAGGCGCTGGCCGGCAACGAGGAGGCGGCGCTGCGGCTGGGTGGCGTCATCGCGTCGACGCCTGACCGGCTGACCGAGGGTCAGGAGGCCGTCGACTCGTACGCGTCGCTGTCCATCCAACGCTACGAAGAGGCGAAGGCCGCGGCCGAGGCGCACGCCACTGGGATCTCCGATGCCGGCGCCATCGTCTCGACCGGCGTGACATCGGCTGCCGATGCGACCGGCGCCGCGACCGCCCTCATGGTCGAGTCGTACGCCTCCAGCCAGTCCGCCGCCGGCAACCACGCCGCCGTGACCGAGGCCGATGCTGCCCGCGTGCGCGGTGCACTGACCACGACCGCCGACGTGGGCGATTCCTCGTCCGGCCGCATGGAGCAGGCCTACGAGCGGAGCGGCGTGGCGGCGACCCAGCACGCGGAGTCGACCTCGGCCGCTGGGGCTGATGCGGCGGGCAGCGTCGAGACGATGGCGGGCGGCATCGGCACGAGCCTGCAGTCGGCCGGCACGGAGTTCAAGAAGGCCGGCCAGACGGCATCGGGTGCAGGCACGCAGATCCGCGGTGCGTTCGGCGGACTCGGCCAGCAGATCGAGGGCGACGCGCGGCGAGGGACCACGGCGCTGGGCGAGCTGGGGACGAAGCAGCAGGAGGTCGTCCAGCAGAGCCGCAACCTCGGAGCGGCCAGCCAGGCGGGCTTCGGCGCCGGGGCAGGCGCGGCGCAGCAGGCGGCGCGCGGGATCGCCTCGTCGGCCGACGACATCGGCGGAGCGCTGGTCGAGGCGGGCGAAGGCTCCGTACGGCTGGGCGACGAGCTGGCCGAACTGCCCGACCGCGTGGAGATCGAGATCGAGGTCCTCGGGATGGCGCAGATCTTCACGGACCTGCGCCGGCTGAACGGCACGATCAACGACATCCGTGCGAACGCGCGTCGGCCGTTCCCGATTGGCACAGGCGATTCCGGCGACAACCGAGGCGGCGGCGGTGGGGGTGGCGCACCGCCGCGTGGCGGTGGCCCGCAGTCCGTTCTTCCTCCGTCGAGTACTTTCTCGGCGCCACCAACGTGGATGGACGACCTGCGCGACATGGCAGACGTCGGCGTCTCAGTCAACGCCTCGCTGAACGACGAGTCCGGCGGCGCGCTGCTATCGGCCACCGGCGGCGATCTGCTCTACAAGCGCTACCTGGACGCCCTCGCCGCCGCCGACTACGACGTGACGGTGCATGCCGACCTCGACGAGACCGACATCCTCGGCCAGATCGACGCTGCGATGCAGGCGGCCGCCGGTCTGCTCGACATCCTGGAGGAGCAGCACAGGGTGTTCTTGCGCGGCAACGAGGCCGAACAGGGCAGCCTGGCATGGCTCATCCAGAACTGGCGCTCGTCTGGGTTTGGCGAGGTCGATTTCGCCGAGGTCATGCGCCAGCTGAACGTGCCGGCGGCGACGCTCGACGAGTTCATCCAGCACTTCGAGGGTCTGGATCCCGAGGCCCAGGGCGAGCTCTGGAAGCGCTTCTACGACGACCTGCGCCGGATGGAGAAGGACCGCCACGAGCAGCGCATGACGGCGCTGAAGGACGAGCAGGACGGTACCAAGAAGGGCTACGACGACCAGATCGAGGGCATCCGCGACGCGCGCGAAGCGGCGCAGAAGGCCGGCGTCGAGAACCTGGACGCGTTCGAATTGCAGATCGAGGCGCTGGAAAAGCAGCGCGACACGGCCATCGAAGGGATCGAGGCGCGGCGCCGGGCCGAAGAGGAGCGCAACGACGCCGTCGAGCGCGCGCTCGAAGAGCAGGACCGGCTGATCAAGCGTCAGCAGGAGGACTACGAGGACGGGCTGAAGCGCGCGGCCGCGCTCGAAAAGGAACGCGAGGAGCTGCGCAAGGCCTACCACAAGGCGCTGCAGGACGAGCAGAAGGAGAACGAGGAGATCGAGAAGGAGGCGCATGACCTCACCCTCGAGATGCTCGCCGACCTGAAGCAGGCCCAGGAGGAGCAGCACGACGCGCGCCTCGAGCTCCTGGACGAGGAGAAGCGCCGCGAGGACGAGATGCACAAGGCGCGGCTTGCCCAGCTCGACGACGAGCTCCGCCGCGAGCGCGCGCATCTCGACGGCCTCGAAGATCAGATGGCCGAACTGAAGATCGAGATGGCCGAGCTGAAGCTGGACACCGGTCCGCTCGAGGCGGCCAAGTCGCTACTCGACCAGATCAAGGAGGTCATCGGCGATCTGGACGATGCGCGCCGCAACCGCGCCGGTCAGGTCCAGCTCGACGACGGTGCGCGCGCCGCGCTCGAGGCGGCGCTTGCCACCGGCCGGCTGAGCGAGGCCGGTGCGCGCCGTGCACAGCGGGTGCTCGGCGGCGCGGCGCTCGGTGCCGCCCAGATGCGCGCGCTTCTCGAAGAGGCGGCTGGCCTGCTGACCGGCAACGTGAAGCAGGAGGAGACCGTCCTCGACGCGAAGCAGCGCGAACTGGACATGCTGCAGATCCAGATCGACAAGGAGAAGCTGCGTTTCGACCGCGCGGCGGATGCGATCAAGGACCAGCAGGACGCCGAGAAGGCGCGCCACGACGCCCGCATGGACGCGATCGCCGACCAGGTCGACGCCGAGAAGCGGGCCTGGGATGCGTTCGTCGATCGGCTGGACGCGGCCAAGCGCGCCGAGGATGAGCGGCACGATGCCAAGATGCGCCAGATCGAGGCCGAGTTCCGGGCGCGCCTCATTGCCGAGGGGCTGATCGAGGAGGCCGGCCGGGATCCGGAGGCGGCGCTGGAACGCGCGCGGCAGATCGCGGAGGAGATCTTCGGCCGGCTCAGCCAGCTCGTGAACGGCGGCGGCGCTGCGGTGACGCCGCCGCCCACGCTCGTGCCGCCCGGCCCTCCTGGCGGACCGGCGCCGATCCTGCCGCCGGGCGGGCCGGGCCTACCGCCTGGCCCGTCGCCCTACAGCGACGGCACCGGCGACGACGGGCTGACGCCGTTCGGGCGTTTCGCCACGGCCATGCAGTCGTACCAGCAGGGGCAGTTGGCCTCGGCCATTCCGGTCATCATCGCGGGCGTCGAGCAGGCGGCGAGCAGCAACGCGCTCCTGGGCGGCGTGAACTTCACGTACAACCAGTACGCGCCCAACCAGGTCTTCGACGCCACCGACGCGCCGGCAGAATGGATCGACGCGCTGTACGGAGTCGTCGGCCTGAGGAGCGCGCCCTGATGAGCCGCTCGCACGCGCTGACCCTCACGGTCCTGGCCACCGGCCGGCAGTTCGACCTGAACCCCGCCGACGGGGCGTACACGACCGTCCTGCCGCTCGACGCCTGGCGGATGGCCACGGCGCAGCAGTCGCCGCAGACCATCGAGCGGTCCGGCGGCGCTGCCATCTTCACCGGCTCGACGCTGGCCGCGCGCACGTTCATCGCGCAGCACCGCATCAGCGCTGGCGGCAAGGGCGTGCGGGCGAACCGCAACCGGCTGGCCGCGCTCTACGACCACCGCCACGGCGAGGCCGAGGTGACGTTCACGGACGCGGCCGAACCCGGCATCACGTTCGTCGTTCGCGTGAAGCTCGTGCAGATGCTGCCGCATGCATCGGGCCAGACGAGCCGGGTGGCGCAGGCGCAGTGGCTGCTGCTCTCGACGTTCCGCTACGAGTCGGAGGACCAGGAGACCGCGCCGACCGCGCTGTCGTCGTCGCCGTCGTCGATCGAGGTGACGAACAAGGGCAACGTCGACAGCGACCGCCTGGCGATCACGGTCACGCCGACCGTCCAGAAGGCGGACACGGATGGCCAGCGGTTCCTGATGTACGTCGACCCGTTCATCCGGCAGCCGCGCGCCGGAAAGGTGGCCCTCGAGCTGACGGGCGACCTCGGCTGGAACCACGCCGCCGAGGTCACGGCGGGCCGAAGCCAGGACACCGGCGCCGACGTGCGTGTGCTCGACGACAGCGTCGAGGTACCGCGATGGTTCGGCGACGGCACGGCCGCGGCGAACCAGTCGGCGACGCGGGTGTGGATCGCCGATGAGGTTGGCGCAGGACGCGAGTGGCGACACCGCGGCTCGGCGACGATCGGCGCGGCCGACACCGAGTGGCAGGGCGACCGCGGGCTGACGAACATCCCTCCTCTGCCTGCGCTCGCCGGGTTCTACGACGAGGTCGGCGGTCACGAGAAGGTGTGGGTGACCGCGTACAGCGAGGCTTCGGGGGTCATGACGATCGAGCGCGGGGTGCGCGGCTCGGCGGCGGCCAGCCACGCCGCCGGCACATCGCTGTGGTGGATGCCCAAGCAGATCGTCATCCTCTACGGCGACCTCGAGTGCGACGCCCCGTTCTACGACGACAGCTTCAAGCCGATCCCCGCCGAGGACGAGGGCAGCTCGAACGAGGAGTGGGTGTTTGCGGTCTACCTCGAGACGGCGGTCGCGAGCAACCTGCAGACCCGTCTGCCGCGCGTCGGTTCGTGGGTGCCGGCGCGGCATCCCTTCCCCGACTGGACCGACCGCGACGAGCTGTTCCGCACGTGGATCCCGTGGACGGGCGGACTGGGCGTCGACGCGTCGCCGGCAACGAAGCTGGCCATCGGCTACCGGCACACTGTGACGATGGGCGGCCACCCGCTCGTCGACCGCTGGGAGCAATTGTTCACGGTGGCGGTCAGCGAACTACGGTACGCTCAGGGCACGCTGCCACTGGAGCACCCCGGTCCACCGAACGAGGGCAAGCTCGTCGTACTCGGCACGTGCTCCGACGGCACCGAGATCGTGATCGACGTCCACAACTCCACGACGACGAGCGAGACGCACGCGTCCACGCCGTCGCTCGTGTACATCGCGTTCGCCATCAAGCCCTGGGATCCGAACGACCTCGACGACAACACGTCGGGTGCCGAGTCGAGCGTGCCCCAGGAGCCCGACGACGACGACGGGTTCGAGATCGTCAACGTCGAGCTGGAGTTCGATGCCGACGAGCGGTTGTTCGTCGAGCCCTCGGCGCGCATCGCCGCCTACCAGCTGGGCACGGCCGAGCACCCGGCGACGATCGAGGACGAGCAGGGCAACGTGCTGTCCATCAACGGCGTCGCGCTGGCGATCGGCGCGACGCTGGAGATCGACGTGATCGCCGGCACCGCGCTCGTCGACGGCCGCGTCGGCGTTGCGCACCGCATCACCGGCCTGCGCGACATCACGGTGCCGGCGGATCCCGAAGACGTACCGCACACCTCCGAGCTGACCTTCACCGAGGCCGGCATCGGCGAGGTCGAGATCGGCGCCGTCTGGCGCTCGGCGTGGTTGTAGGCGATGGCAGTCCCAGCGCGGTGGCGCACGCTTGCAGGGCAGATCGACGCGGCAGTGGAGTCGCGGCTGACCGACCTTGCCACTCGGCAGACTGCTTACGCCCAGACGCGCAGCGGCCGACTGTGGCAGGGCGTGCGCTGGCCGGAGCCTGCGGACGGCGCCGACGGCGACCGGGACGCCGCGCGCAAGCCGACGGACCAGAACGAGGACTGGACGGCGTTCGGCCTGTCGCTGCCCGCGCGCCTGCCGATGGCGCTCTCCGTGGACGTGTTCCTGGCGCCGGCGCCCGTGGGCTGGGGCTGGACGATCACGGCGTACGTGCGGCTGGACGGCGCGCTGTGGGCGCGCACGTGGGCGAGCGGAAGCGACCCGCTTGGGCGGGCGCACGGCTGGCAGAGGGATGACGGCTGATGGCGACGAACCCAGGACGAACAAACCTGGTCGCCTGGTGGGCGATGGACGAGGCGTCCGGCAGCCGGGCGGACTCGCACACCGGCGGCCTGACCCTGACCGACAACAACACGGTCGCGGCCGCGGCGGGCAAGCACGGAAACGGCGCCGACTTCGAATCGGCGAACAGCGAGTCGCTCTCCCGCAACGACGGATCCGAGTTCGACATGTTGACGGGCGACTGGACCCTGGCCGGATGGATCAAGTTGGAGAGCGCGCCGGCCTCCAACTTCTCGATCTTCTCGAAGTACCTGACCACCGGTGAACAGCGCGCGATCCTGTTCAACAAGAACACGAGCAACGTGCTAACCTTCACCACCTACAGCCTGGGAACCGCCACGCCGGTGGACACGCTCGCATCGACGTTCGGCGCCTTGTCAGCTGGAGTGTGGTACTTCGTCGCGATTTACCACGATGCGACGAACGACATCAAGGGGATCCGCGTCAACGCGACCCTCGACACGGTGGGCTACGCGGCCGGCGTATTCGACAGCACTTTCCTGTTCCTCTTCGGTCGCACCGGCGGCAGCACGAACTACTTCGACGGCGTCATGGACGAGATGTGCCTGTGGAACAAGGTGCTCTCGGCGGACGAGCTCGACTGGCTCTACAACGGCGGCACCGGCCGCACCTATGCGGAGACGCTAGCGAGCGGCACACCGATCAAGGTGCAGCTCGGCCTCGGGATGATGGGGTAGACGATGACCGTACAGATGCTGGCCAATGTCACCGACCGAAGCGTCACGCTGCGGATGATCGACTCCGGGGACGGCACCCCCGAGACGGGGGTCACATCTGCCACCGGCGGCGTTGCCGCGTGGTACCGCCGCGGTGTGGCCGGCGCCAAGACTGCGATCAGTCTGGGCGACCACACGAACCTCACCGACGCGCACAGCGACGGCAAGCTGAAGCACATCGGCGACGGCTGGTATCGGCTGGACCTACCGGACGCGGCGATCGCCTCGGGCGTCGAGACCGTGTTCGTCGGCTGGGGCGCGACGGGGATGATTGGCTCGGGCGAGACGATCCAGCTGATCGGCAACGACCCGGCGGAATTGCTGCTCACGTTCAACACATTCGACGCGGTGGTGGGCACGCCAGCCAACACCGTCTCGGACGACATCGCCGAGGTCCTGGCGGCCGTCGTGGTTGTCGAAACCAAGGTCGATGGCGTGCAGACCGACACGAACGATATCCAGGCGCGCGTGCCCGCAGCCCTGATCGGTGGCCGGATGGACAGCAGCCTGGCAGCCGCCGGGCTGGAGGCCGACGCCGTGGCCGAGATCCAGTCGGGTCTGGCGACGTCGGCCGCGGTCGCCGGCGTGCAAGCTGACACCGATGCACTGCAGACCGCCGTGGCCGTTCTCGAAGCCAAGGTCGACAGCGTCCAGACCGACACGAACGACATCCAGACCCGGATGCCCGCAGCCCTCGTCGGAGGTCGCATGGACGCATCCACTGGGGCGATGGCCGACAACGTCCTCACCGCGGCGGCAGTGGCTGCCGGGGCACTCGACGAGGACGCTGTGACCACCGGCCTCGGCAACCGCCTCGCCGACCATACGCTGCGCCGCTCGTGGGCGTCGGCGGCGGCATCGGCATACGGCGACGCGAAGAGCTTCCGGTCCCTCCTCGGCGCGGTGGCCAAGCTGGTGAACCGGTTCAAGTTCCTCCTCGGCGTGGCCACGATCTATGAGGCGGACGACACCACCGTGCTCGGCACTCAGAACGGGACGACCGACCCGGCGGCCGAGCTGCTCGTGGAGCTCGACACCGTATGAGCGGCCTGTCGGGTCTCCTCGCGCTGCAGGGCGTGTGGCTGGCGTCTACGCCGGCCGCGGCGCCGGCTACGCCAACCACGCCGTCCGTTGGACGTGACGTCGTCGTGCGGATCTACGACGGCGAGAGCGGCGCCTTCCTGGCCTCGTGGACGGCACTGACATCGCTGAGCGTGACGTACGGCGTGCACGGGCCGGAGACGGCCACGGTCGGGATGCCGCGCGAGCTGGACGGCGTGCTCAACCCCGCGCTGCACTACCGCCGCCTGATGCCCGGGTTCCGCGGCGTGTTCGTCGAGGTCGACGCGCGAGCGCTCGGCATCGAGGAGGTGTGGCTCGGGCGCGCGACGAACGCGCCCGTCGGCAGCACGCAGCCCGAGGTGCAGGTGTCGTGCCAGGGCCCGAACCGGATCCTGGAGCGCGAGTCGGTGCCCGTCGAGTCCGAGTTCATGGCAACGGCCGGCACAGCGATCCTGCACCTGCTCGCCGATCACCCGACGCCGCTTCGCATGTCGCCTGACACGTTCGAGGAAGGGCCGGTGGTCATGGTCTCGCTCGGCGGCGCGTCGCTGTGGGAAGCGATCACGACGATCGAGGACATGTCGCTCGGCCGGCTGTACTTCGTCGGCGTGCCCGGCCGCGTCCAGTGGCGCACGTCGTACCGCAGCCAGATCGTCCCGACGCCAGTCGAGCGCGGGCGCGTGGTGCTCGATGATGGCTACAACGCCGAGTGGGACATCGACAACGACCTCGACCCGGGCACCGACCAGCTGGTGCTCGTGGGCCAGTCGTTCGCCGATGGGCAGGACAACAACGCGGTGCGCGCGTTCGCACCGGGCGGACTCGTGATGGGGCGGCGGGCGGCGCTCACGGCAACGGTGCAGTCGGCCGTGGCGGCGACGGTGTCGGGGCAGGGCGAGACGGCGGTGCGGCCGGATCTGGCGGCGCTGCCGACGCTGGTCAGCCAAGTGGACGCGGAGTTGCGCGCTGGGTTGTACCCGCCCGTGGTGGCGTCGGTGCGGGTGCTGGACGAGGGACTGTGGAGCAAGCTGCGCGTGGGGATGATCGTCGAGACGCGGTTCCGGAAGGATCCGCTCGGGCTATTCACGCACGCCCTGGCCGAGGTGCAGCAGATCACGTGGGGCCTGAAGCCGCAGCGTACGTGCGACCTGGGCGTCGAGCTCTGGGCGCTGGCGGAATAGGGAGGCACCGATGTTGATGGCGACCGATCGACGTGTGGGCGCGACCGCCGACTGGATGCGGCGCAAGGTAGGCAAGAGCCCGGTGCCGGCCATCCGTTCGACGACGCGCCGCGTCTCGCGCCTCGAGCGGACGGTCGGGATGCAGCTGAAGGTGCCACGCGGCTTATGGATGCAGGGCGCGACCGGGCCGGTGATCATCCCTTTCGACGCGCGCGGGCTGATCCAGGTCTGGTCGCCGCAGGAGACGATCGACCTGGCGAAGACACCGTGGGCGCGCAAGCACGCGCTGGGCCTCGACATCGACACGGGCCTGATTCCGGAGGGATGCGCTTGCTGCCCTGAGGACATGAACTACGAGGTGTTGATCATCGGTGCGCCGAGCGTCACTGGTGAATGGCTGTTCAACGAGGAGACCTGCACGCGAGTGCTGGTCCTGACGTTCGAGTGCGATCCCTGTGTCGGTGGACCCGGAGGAGGAGTCTGATGCGATACGTTCCCGCCTATCTGCTCGCTCTCGCTGCCCTAGCCCTCGTCGGTTCGGCCGCACGACTGCCGCGTCCGTCGACGGCGGAAGCGCGGTCGGCGGCGCGCGTGCACGCCCAAGTGACGGCAACGCTGCCGGTCTCGCCGACGGCGCCCAGTACACCCACGCAGCTTGTGATGACTCCGGGGACTACACCCGACGTCACGGCAACAGTCACCGCGACATTGACGATCACCCCCACTTCAACGATCACGCCGACCCTCGGCGCCGAGTGGGGCGTCGACGCGCTCTGCAGGTGCCACGTCCCGCCGCTCGACCCGGGCAGCTCGGAGTGCGAACGACTCAAGCTGGAATACATCCGCGACGTGATCCGCGCGTGGGGCAGCCAGACGGCAGCTGCTCGCGGCACGGACACGCCGACGCCGACCGCGTCGGACTCACCCACCGGTACGCCGACGTCGACCGCGAGCCCGTCGTCGACGCCGGCGCCGACGCTCGAACCGACGCCGACGACTGTGCCATCCCCCACGCCCACGCCGGCCGCCACGCAGACGCCGCACGTGGTCGTCGTCACCGCGACGCCGCCGCCGATCGTGCGCCGCGCGTGGCTGCCCTTCGCCTACCTCCGCCGAACACAGCGATAACCCAGGGGCAGTCCAAATGCAGTGGGATCAGATCATCGGTTGGACGGTTGCGATCCTGGGCGCTGGAGGGGTCGGAGCGTTCATCAAGCAGTGGTACGACTCGCAGAACGCGGTCGACGGCGCGGCGCTGGATCGAACCATCAGGGCGCTCGACGAGACCCGCGAGGAGGTCACGCGCCTGGCCGGACGGACCCTCACGCTCGAGGCTCAGTATCGGGCGCTGTGGGATGAGCACGTCCTCCTGCAGCGCGCGCACGCCGACCTCATGCGGGACCACGCCGCCGAGCGTGCCAGGTGGCTAATGCGAGAGCGGGAGCTCGAGGCTCGCGTTGCCGAACTCGAACGGGCGGCGGCAGCGGGGTGAGGGCCACAACCGACATCGCCCTGGCTGTACGGGCGGTGAAGCAGTACTTCTCAGGGAGGGCGAAATGACCGATCAACGTGATGCCCGAGGTATGCACATCAGCAACGGCCCACAGTGGCACGTCGAGGACTGCCTGCGCGCCGCCGGCGACGACGGTGCCGTGACGATCCTCCACCACCTGATGCGCGACGACCCCCTCACCCAACAGCACAGCGACATCGAGAACGGGCGCTGGTACTCCAAGCTGCGGTTCGGGCATCCGCCGCAAGGAATCCCACCGGCGCCGAACCGGCTGATCCACGTCCGCATGTACCAGCCGAACTGGAAGTCCCTCGACCCGGTGGCATGGGCGAAGCACAGCGTCGAGATGCTGTCGGCTATCGACAGCGGCGGCCGGGTCCACAACCTGTGGAACGACCCGCTGGTATGCGTGTCGCCGGCGAACGAGCAGAACCTGCACTACGAACGCGGCGATAACAACGAGGCGAACCAGCACCTCTACCAGACGGTCGAGGCCTACCGCGAGATCGCGGCCTGGAACGCGGCCTGGGCCGACGAGGTAAACCGCCTCCTGCCCAATCGCAAAGCGCTCTTGTGCTGGCCCGCGCTGGCGTTCGGCCACGAGCCGCCCGGCTTCCAGCCCGACGGCGAGTACACCATCCCCGAGATCCGCGCCGCGATCGCGCGCTTCGAGATCATGGCCACGCACCCGTACGCGCTGCTGCACACGGCGGGCGCGAAGTCCGCTCCCGGCGGGGCCGAGGCCTACTTTTACATGCTGCGCGACTTCCGGCTGGCGGGCTTCGACAACCCGCGGGACCCGGGCGGCGTGCTGGCGCAGTTCCCCGACAAGCCGCTGCTCATCACCGAGTGCGGCACGTTCACCCACACCGCCGTAGCCCGGACGGCCGAGACGCTGGCGGCCATGAAGGCGACGCTTGCGAAGGCAGCCGCATCGGGCCGCGTGCTGGGCATCACGTGGTTCATCTGGCACAGCGACCAGGCGCACCCGACGAACGTCATCTGGCCGAACGAGGGGCTTCGCAACGCGCTCGCCAACCTGCCGCCCTACCGCACCGCAGCCGCGGTGCCGATCGCGCGCGTTTCCGGCGCGGCGCCGCTGCCTTCGCCTGTTCCGCCGACGGCACCCTCGCCCGCCCCGCCGACGTCGCCCGGTCCTACGACCCTCACCTTCGTCGTCGAGGCGCGGATCCAGGTCCTGCCAGGCGAGAAGAGCTGGTACGCCGTCGCACGCCGCGCTCTCGGCCATCCGAACGCGACAGCCAAGCACGTGGCCGCGCTGCAGGCGGCGAACCCCGTCGAGGCCGCGGGCGGGCTGAGGGTCGGCCAGTGGCTGCGCTCGCCCTGGCACAAGGTCGAGAGGAGCGGCTGATGGGCTGCCGTCCCTACACGACGACCGTCAAGCCGGGCGACGGCTGGTACCGCATCGCATCTCGGTTCCGCATCACCGCTGCCGAGCTCACGGCCGCCAACGGCGCGACGCTGCGCACAGTCCTGCACCCGGGCATGGAGCTCGTGGTGCCCGGGCGCTGCGCCGAGGTGCCGCCGGCGGCGCCGGGTCCGATCGACACGAAGCCCTCGTTCATCTGGGTCACGTCGACCGACGACGATACCGAGGAGCGGTGGTACCTGCGAAATCGCCGCACGATCTTCATCGTCGTGCACGACCCCGTAGCCGGCTCGCCGGACGGGCTGCTCCGCTACCTGAAGCGCAACGACCGCCAGGTCAGCTACGACGACGTGCTCGTCCCTGGCTCGCCGCCAAAGGCGCACGTGCTCGTGCCGTCGGCCGACTGGTGGGTGGGGCACGCCGGCGGCGGCACCGCGACCGACGTGCGCACCGGGATCGTGTTCGGCAAGGCCGCGGGCGGCAACCTGAACCACGTCTCGTGGGGCGTGTGCATCTACAAGCACGCTGAAGATGGCGGCCCGTTCAGCGAGCCGCTGTACACGGCGGCCGTGGCGCTCGTCGCGGCGCGTGCGCGTCAGTTCGACGTCGACCCCCAGAACATCCTCGCCCACCGTGAGGTGGACCCAACGCGGCGCTCGGATCCGCGAGGCGTGAACATCGCCCGCTTCCGTGCGCACGTGATCGAGGCGATGAACCTGTAGTCCGTGACCATCGGCGCCGTCGTGGCACCGTGGCGATATCCCGCCGGCGACGGCCGCGCGGGCTGAACCCCTCGAGGAGGATCCGAACATGCACCTCTCCATCCGCCCGCGCCGCTTCTGGCGCCCGCTCCTGGCTCTGGCCTTCGTGGTCGGGGTCGCCTTCGTCCTCCGTTCCACGGCCCACGCCGCGGCGCTGCTGCAGGCGGTCGAACCCGACCCCGGCCTCGTGGAGGTGACCGACCTCGTGAGTTCGCTCATGAAGGTCGTCGCCGTCGCCCTCTCGATCGTCGGGATCACCGGCGGCATCAAGGGGCTCGTCGGGGGGATCCCGGATCTGAACGTCGGGAAGAACCCGGACGGCTCGCCGCGGTTCGTCCTGAAGGGTGGGCTGATCCTGTCGTGGGTCGTCGGGTTCCCGGTGACGCTCGTCGCCCTCTCGCAGGGCTGGGGACCGGACCTGTCCTCGTACCCGTCGGGTGAGGCGGCGATCGCGGGTCTCTGGGCGTTCTACTCGTCCGTTTCGAACATCGTCCGCAACGCGATCGTCGGTGCCGGCGGCGGCGGGACGGACACCGTGATCCGCGAGCTCGCACGGCGCGGGCTGCTGTCGCGGGCGTAGGAGGGTCTGCGGGAGAAGGTCTGTAAGGCAAAGAGTGCGATCCGCGAGCCCTCACCCCCAACATCGGAGGTGGGGGCTCGCTCTATCACGGGGCCTCAAACAAGGGGCCTTGACCAGGCCGCCTGCATGGCCGTAATCTTCGCGCCTCGCCTGACCAGTTGCCTCCCGGAGCAAAATTAGTGAACGACCCCATCGCGACCTCCTGGGCACACAAGCCCTCTCTCGGGCAGCTGACATTGCCAACCTATTCTGAACGATTCCTTGAGTCCTATGCCGGCAAGATTGTCACGTCACCGCTCGTGGCCCTGGTGGAATTGGTTGCCAATTCCTGGGATGCGGGCGCCGTTCTTGTTGACCTGACCTGGCCAGATGAAGGTCAGTCGACATTTCGACTTTCCGACAATGGTGTCGGTATGAAACATGATGATGTGTGGGGCCGATGGCTCAATCTAAGCTACAACCGACAGAAGGCACAAGGCGAGAATGTCGTCTTTCCTCCAACAACGGAGCGCACGCATCGGAAAGCATTTGGGCGGAACGGCAAGGGAAGACTCGCGCTATTCGCGTACTGTGACCAATACGTTTTGACGACTTGGCGTGATGGTCTATTCAATTCGTATCGGGTTGCCCTCACCTCTGGCGGAACGGTGCCCTATAGCGTCGATCACATTGAGACTGGTGACAGAGACGGATCTGGCACAATGTTCGAAGGGACTCTTGTGAGAAACCATCTGTCACCTACGATGATGGCCCGCGAACTTGCGATGAGATTCATCATCGATCCAAAGTTTATGATTCAGGTAAACGGACGCAAGATTGACGCTGGCGACCAAGGCATTCCTACTACCGCGCATCCTTTTACGTCTGGTCCTTTCGACTTCGAGATAAAGCTCTACGCCGGCTCCAAAAGCGGCCGCCTAAGTGGGTATCACGGGGTAGCATGGTGGGTGAACAGTCGACTGGTCGGCACGCCGTCTTGGAATCGCCTTGCAAAGGGTCGTCCATACTTGGACGCGCGCACGACATTCGCGAAGCGGCACACAATTATTGTGGAGGCAGACGGACTTGCCAATCATGTTCTCGACGACTGGTCTGGATTTGACGAAGACGAAGTTACAACGAAGGCAATCGACGACGTAGAGGGATACGTTGCCGCGATCTGCCAATCGCTGGTAGCCGACCTTCATCGCGAACAGAAGACGGATGTCCTTCGCGCCAATGCGGTCGAAATGCGCGCTCTCCCTCCAGGTTCGCGCCACGCAGTAGGCGAGCTGATTTCTGAAATGCAACGAAGGGTTCCCACGATCGACGAGGATGTCCTAAGTGCAACGGTGGCCGCTGCCTCCAACATCCTGAACGCGAGGTCCGGTCACGCACTACTCCGGCAACTGGCCGATCTGTCGCTTGATGATCTAGATGGACTGCATCGCCTTCTGGCGAACTGGACGGTTCAGGAAATCCGCATCATTGTTGACGAACTGCAGCGGCGACTGGATCTCGTCAAGAAGCTAGAAGAGGTGACCTCTCGATCCAGCGACGAACTCCACGAGGTCCAACCACTATTTGACACAGGATTGTGGATCTTTGGCCCTGAGTACGATGGCATTTCATTCATGTCCAATCGCGCCCTGGCCACTGTGATCAAGAAGTACTTCGCAAAGCAGATAGATGTAAGCCTCATTGAGGATCCGGCATCGAGGCCAGACATTGTGGTCACGAGCGACATGTCACTTCGCGTGTTTGCGCGGGATCATTACGACGACACGTTTAATGTTAGCGGGTTTGAAACAGTGCTTCTACTTGAATTGAAGCGTGGAGGACATACAGTGAATGACAACAACGTGTTCCAGGCGATGAAGTACGCGGCCGAATTGCGTCGAACGAATGCTGTACAAGCAGACACGAAAATCGTTTGCATGATATTGGGCAGCAAGATTGCTTGGGGCGTGGGTGAAATGCGGAAGCCGGAGCAGAACATCAGATGTCTTCCGCGCGACTTTCAGACGGTCCTTCGTCAGGCGCACGCACGGACGTTCAATATTCTTCGACAAATTGAGGACGCCAATGGAGGCGCTATTTACGACAGCGAAGTCGAGGCCGCGATCATGCAGGCTCCAATTCCCTTCGAAGAGATATAGCAGGCTGCAACGTGTAGTCCCCAAGATTCGTCCGTCTGCCGGTTGCTTGCCACCCGAACGCCCGTTCTACTATCCTCTCCCGCATGCGCTCGTACGACCCGCCCCTCCCCATCCGCGCCCGCGTCGCAGTCGACGGCGCGCCCCACTCGTTCGTCCTGGACGGCGTGACCTACGTCGTCGAGACGATCGAGGAGGTCCGCGCGCCGTGCCTCGACTGGTGGACGGCGACGCCGGCGCACCGGACGTACTACCTCGTCACGACGAACCGCGGGATGGTCGCCGAGCTCGTGCGGGACGAGGTGGCGGGGACGTGGGGGGTGGCGCGACGGTTGGATTGACCGCGTGGGCGAACCGTCACGGCGACTGTTGCGCCGTTGTGTACTCGATGGACCGCAGCCAGATCGTCAGGTGCCAATTGCACAGCCATTGGCTGGTACTGTCAGGCTGAGGCACTCAGTCGTCAGAAGTACTCGGCTCTGTGCCCGGTCCGACACGGCCGACACTTCCCACTGTCGGAGCATGCACTCGCGTTCTTCCGACCACTCGCACCTGTCCGACCAGCTCGGGGGCGTACGAGATCTCACCCGCAACGTGCGTCGCCGATGACCGCAAGCGATAGGGGCCGTCGCTAAGGCTCACCGCTAGGTCCGTCTGTGGCCCCGTGGTCAGCTCCATCTGCACCTCGGCCTCCTCCCGCGATCAGCTGATCTGTCGATCGCCAACAGGCGCTCTTCTGGACACTCGTGACGCGCAGCTCGGATGAGGGGAGTCGCTGCGCGTTGATCACTCCGCGCATCTCGAACCGACTCGCCCAACGGGCGCTCTCCATCAAGGCGAGCACGAGAGTGTAGTCAACCGGCGGCACCATGACAACTTCCAGTTTCTGAAGCACGTTCTGCAGAACCTGCTGTTGGACCTCAGGCGGCAATCCGGCCGGGATGTTCACCTGAGGAGCCGGGCCGAACAGCGCTGCTGCCGCTCCGGATGACGCCAGTTCTGAGGTCGGGTTGAACGGTTCGCGCGTATTTAGCTCGGCTTCGATGTCCTGCCACACTGCGGAAATCAGCCCCTCAAGGTCAGGCTCCGGCCTAATCACCTTCAACCCCATCTGTTCGGCCTCGGTTCGGCTCAAAGGGTACCCGTGTGCCTGGAATGTCTTGTTGAGCGCCTCCGCTATGTTGCGAGCCTGCTGAGCTTCAGCGTCGGACGCCATGTGCATACGGAGTAGCTTCTCTCCCATGCTGAGAGATAGCTGCGTGCTGCGCGCCGCAACACCGATAGGGACGGCACCAACCTCTGAGCAGAGGAGCTCGAACACTCGTACAAGCTGGCCCTGATCAGTCAGGCCAACTGTGTTACGCGCAAAGTCGAGGAACGCGGCAGCATCTTCTGAACCGAACGCAGTCTGGGTGGCTGGCCCCTCGTCGCCTGACCGGCGTACAGAGGTTATCTGGGGATCGATCGGCCCCAGGTTCCCGTAACGGTGCATGACAATCTCGTCTGCCCCGAGCGCGATGAGCGTGGCTGCACTGAAAGCCGCTTGAGGAACCAGAACCGCGAAATGGTCCACCCTCTCGCGAATGTGGGACACCATGCGCCATGCCACAAGCGGATCGCCGCCGTTGCTCGCCAGTAGCAGGTCGAGGCATGTTGCATCGGCCGGCAGTGCATCCAGCTGGCGGAGGAGCTCGCCGATCGCATCTGAGCTGATCTTGGCAGTTGCACCGGGCCGCGTGCCTGTGACGTACGCGACCAATGGCCTTCCACGTATCTGCTCAATGTTGGAGTACAAGGCCATACGGCGTTCGATTCCCATGGTGTTGTTACCCTCCGCGAGGTTCTGCGGTGCATCGACAAGTGCGAATAGCATGATGCGCCACCATGCGATTCAAATCCAACGGCAGCGGAACCTGGCAGCGCAGCGACTGGAGGGTCCTGAGAAACGCTCCCGTAGTACGCTCTCCGATCCCAGCCGCCTTGCCCCCAGCCTCCGCCCCAGGTATAACCCCGCGCCACCCTGGAGGCCCGCCCCCACATGACCCCCCAACAATTCGTCGCCACCTGGAAGAACGTCACCCAGACCGAGCGCGCCACGTCGCAGACGCACTTCAACCATCTCTGCCAGCTGCTCGGCGTCGACGACCCGGTCACCGGTGACCCGACCGGCCAGACGTACGCATTCGAGCCGGGCGTCCGCAAGTCGAGCGGTGGCCAGGGATGGGCGGACGTCTGGAAGCGTGGGCACTTCGGGTGGGAGTACAAGGGGCCAGGGCGCGACCTCGAGGCGGCGTACCGCCAGCTGCTCAACTACAAGGACGCCCTCGAGAACCCGCCGCTGCTGATCGTCAGCGACATCCAGACGATCATCGTCCGCTCCAACTTCACGAACAGCGTCCAGCGCACTCGCGTGTTCACCGTCGAGGGGATGCTGGACCCGGCCGAACGCGACGCGCTGCGTGCCATCTGGACAAACCCCGAGGCGTTCAGGAGCCGACGGACCACCGAGGCCGTCACACGGGAGGCGGCGACGCAGTTCGCCAAACTCGCCGACCATCTGCGCGCCAAGGATGTGGCGCCGGACGCGGCCGCCCACTACCTGATCCGGCTGCTGTTCTGCCTCTTCGCCGAAGACATCGGGCTGCTGCCGAAGAGCCTGTTCACGACGCTGGTGCACAGCGGTCATCGCCAGCCGGAGCGCTTCAACAACCAGCTCCGCACACTCTTCGCGGCGATGAGCACCGGTGGCTACTTCGGCGCCGATGACATCCTCCACATCAACGGCCGGCTGTTCGACAGTGCTGCCGTGATCGACCTGGACAGCGACGCCCTGTGGATCCTGAAGGGGGTCTGCGACCTGGACTGGTCGGCGATCGAACCCGCGATCCTCGGCACGCTGTTCACGCGCTCGCTTGACCCGGCGATGCGCGCCCAGCTCGGCGCGCAGTACACGAGCCGTGACGACATCCTGCTCGTCGTCGAGCCGGTGCTCATGGCGCCGCTGCGTCGTCGATGGGCGGAGGTGAAGGCGCAGGCCGAGGCGATCGCGGCCGAGCGCGACACTGCGCCGGCGGGGAGCGCGCGGACGAAGAAGGATAACCAGCTGCGCGCCGTCCTCGTCGCCTTCGCGCAGGAGCTCGCCCGCATCCGCGTCCTCGACCCCGCCTGCGGCAGCGGCAACTTCCTCTACGTCGCCCTCCTGTTGCTGCTCGACCTCTGGAAGGAGGTCTCGACCGCCGCTGCGGACTTCGGGCTGTCACTGCTCATGCCGACCGATGACCAAGCTCCGTCGCCAGCGCAGCTGCACGGCATCGAGATCAACGAGTACGCCCACGAGCTGGCGCAGGTGACGATCTGGATCGGCTACATCCAGTGGATGCGCGACAACGGGTTCGGGCGGCCGGGCGAGCCGGTGCTCAAGCCGATCGACACGATCGAGCATCGGGACGCAATCCTGGCGTTCGACGCGGAGGGGAGGCCGGTTGAGCCGGAGTGGCCGGCGGTGGATGTGGTCGTCGGGAATCCGCCCTTCCTGGGCACGAAGCTGATGCGTGCAGGTCTCGGTGATGCCATTGTCGATCGCCTCTTCGAACTGTACGACGGCAAGGTGGCGCGGGAGTCCGACCTCGTCGTCTATTGGTTCCACCGTGCTCAGCAACTCGTGGCCAGCGGCCGACTCAAGCGCGTGGGTCTGCTTGCCACGAACTCCATCCGAGGAGGCGCGAATCGTCGCGTCATCGAGGACATCAAGCGAAGTGGCGACATCTTCATGGCATGGAGTGACCGCCCTTGGATTCTGGACGGCGCCGCCGTAAGGGTGTCAATGGTCGGGTTCGACGACGGCTCGGAGCACGACCGCAACCTCGACGGCATGTCCGTCTCCGAGATCCACTCCGACTTGACGAGCGGCGGCGCAGATCTGACTCAGGCAGTACGGCTGGTCGAGAACGTCGGGCTCGCGTTCATGGGCGACACGAAGGGCGGCGCGTTCGACGTCAATGATGTGACTGCGACGGCGATGCTGGCCGCCAAGGGCAACCCAAATGGTCGACCAAACAGCGACGTCGTGCGGCCCTGGGTGAACGGCATGGACCTGACGCGTCGACCGCGGGGGATGTGGATCATCGACTTCGGCATCGATTCCACGCAGGACTCTGCATCGGGCTACGAGCGGCCGTTCGAACACGTCGTGTCACACGTGAAGAAAGACCGTGACCGCAATCGTCGCGACGCCTATCGCCTGCGCTGGTGGCTTCACATGGAGCCTCGTCCAGCGATGCGCCAGGCTCTGGCATTACTACCGCGCTTCATCTGCACGCCTCGGGTGTCAAGCCATCGGGTGTTTGTCTGGCTGTCCCCACCGACACTCCCAGACAGCGCCACAATAGCCATCGCGCGCGACGATGACTACTTCCTTGGCGTCCTCCACTCCCGCGCCCACGAGCTGTGGTCGCTCCGCATGGGCACGTGGCTGGGCGTCGGCAATGATCCGCGCTACACGCCGACGACCACGTTCGAGTCGTTCCCCTTCCCCTGGCCCCCCGGCCACGAGCCGGCCGACGACCACCGCGTCCTCACAATCGCCACCGCCGCCCGCGAGCTCGTCGAGCAGCGCGACCGCTGGCTCAACCCCGATGAAGCCACCGAGGCTGAGCTGAAGAAGCGGACGCTCACCAACCTGTACAACCAGCGGCCGACGTGGCTTGACCTCGCACACCGGAGGCTAAATGAGGCGGTGCTGGACGCGTTCGGGTGGCCTCGGGACTTAGGGGACGAGGAGCTGCTGGAGCAACTCTTGGCGCTGAATCTTGATCGGGCGAGTCGATCTGCAGCGACGGACAGGGTCACCAAGTGACGCATGCGAGCGCGCCATTCGCATTCGGCCGACTGGCATGAGCAGCCACGAGTCGAACTGTATGCCGAGAGGAGAAGGCTGTGTCCAGGAAACGGCGTGACGACACTCAATCTGCAGCAGACGCACTCGAAGCCGCCGCAAAGGCGATGCAGGGAATGCAGTCCATAGCGGTGTCCGGAACGATGTCGCCGCCGCCCGCCACCGGCCGCGTCACGGCCATGTCCCCTCGGCACTCAACCGATCGCGAGGGCACGGCATCGACAAATCCCGACATGACCATCGACCGCGCCTTTGCTCAGTTCGAGGGCTGGCACCTTGGCATCGCCACGAAGTGCCTCGACATTCCACACGGGGCGTTCGGCGCGCTGTGCATCGCCTTCAGCTACTTCGAGACAGTCTGGCAGCTCACCAGAGGAGAGTCGAGCAAGGGGAGGAGTTCCGAGGCGTTTCGTGAGGGGCTCCTCCTGGTCTTCCCGGCACTCGATGCATGCTCCGAGTCCGATCTCAAATCGCTCAGCGAGGCGCTCTATGGCGGCTTCCGGAACTCGTTCTTCCACAACATGATCGTCGGTCATAGCGTCGCGATCGCGGTCTATCCCTGGCTCCTCCTCATGCTCAGGGACGGTACTCCCGTTTTGGCGCTGTCGAACGATGGCGCCATGTTCGGCACAAGCGAGCTGCCAGATGAGTATGGTGTCGACGCTCGACGCTATGCGGGCACGCAAGGCGACTTCATCTGCCTGAATCCCCACACATTCATCCCGGCGCTGGTCAGTCACCTAGGCCAGTTCCGGACAGAGATCGAGACCGGTACGGACGATGGCAAGGATCGCTTTCTCCGTGGCTACTGGGGGCTGCTGGGCGCTCGCCCGGAGGGTCAGCCCAATTAGCAACTGGCCAGCGGCGCGTCGACGCGCACGTCTTGTCCCCGCGTTATCCCCATCTCATCCACACCCAGCCCACCCCCGTGCAACCCAACCCCCCGTCCTGCGTATAGCCCCCACCAAGCGCGACAAGGCGACCGCGGGATTGCGCCCCACGGCCGCCCATAGCGGGTTGAGGTAACCCGCCGTAACAGAGTATACGCGCCGTGCATTGGAGGTGATGCACCGTGGAAGACCCCCCACCAGAACCCAGCGCCGCCCGCGCGCGCCACCAGCCGCCACGCGCCCTCAGGCGCTCCTGGCCGCGGCGTAGCACCGGCACGCAAGGCGGTCGCCGGCGGCGCTGAGTCCGACCCCCAACGACAACTTAACGCCTGGGCCCTTGCCACCCCTGGCCGTGTCCGTACAATAGAACACCCGTTCTAATTGTGCTTGCGCGAAGGGATTCGGCAATGGCTCTCGGCACCGGCTCTGGAACTGTCCCCCACGGCGACGCTCCGGTGCGGCTCTTCATCACCTGCGATGTCGGCCGCCAGCGCTTCAGCTTCCGGTCGTTCATCGGACCCTTCGGCGTCGACGAGGAGTCGACGTTGATCGAGCAGAGCGGCGTGGACGACATCCACACTGAGGCGGTCCTCGCTGCAGCGTCGGAGTTCGCTCACGACCTCCGGACTACGATCGAGGCCATCCTTCGGCGCGATGCAGTGGAGGCGAACCAGGACCGGTGACAGCTCACGGGATGGCGGATTGCCGCCTTCCCCTGTCCACAGTGCGTGATATACTGGCGCAGGTGTTCTATAGAACGCTTGCACTAGTTCCGCGCTGTGTCACCGTGGGAGCCCTGGATGAACAAGCGAATCCCGCCGGCACCGGCCGGCATGGCGCGCGACGAGTGGATCGCTCTCGAAACCGCGTCGCTCCTTGAGGCCTTCGGCGACGCCGACTTCGACGAGGCCCTCTGCCGCCGACTTGCCGCCCTCGAGCTCGACATCGACGTCGACACCGACGACGGCGGCCTATCGCCCGAAGAGCGCTTCAACGCCGAGATCCTCATGCACGAGGGCCTCGACAACGCCTGGGCCCGCCAGGTCGCACAGGCGCTCACGCGAGTTGACCTCGGCAAGCTGCTCATCGGCAGCCGCATCGCCGCCCAGGCGCTCGGCACGAACCGCAACACCATCCGCACGAACATGGTCGAGGACCGCCTCCCGGCCCGCATCGTCCACGTGGCTGAGGGTCGCCAGGAGGTCATCGCCTTCTCGACCGGCCGCGTCCTCTTCACGCGCGAGTGGCAGCGGCGCTACCCCCGCACCGGCGGTCCCGTGAGCGGCTTCCCGCCGCGCGCGCCGTACAACGCGTCCCGCCGCCGGGTCGTGCGGACGGGCGTCCTCGACCGCGGCACCCTGGCTGAGATGGACCGCGCCGGGGCGGCGCCAGCCAGTCCACGAGAGGACGGCACCGGCGCTTGACGTGACCCGCGTAACGACTAGAATGGACGTTCTAGAGAACGCCCGTTCTAATTTGGAGGTTGTATGAACGCGCCGTCGCCTGACTCCACCGTCGCCGCCTACCTCGACTGGTGGGCCTCCACGCACGTCGCGCGCCTGCGCACGAACACCCGCGAGAACTACCTGAAGGGCGTCGAACTCTACCGGCCGGAGCTGGGCAGCGTCCTCATGCGTGACCTCGGGCCGCAGCACCTGCAGCGGATTGTCGACGCCCAGGTCGAGGAAGCGCACTACTGCCCGAACACGATCCGGTTGTTCTTCGGCGTGATCCGCTCCGCCCTGCGCCGCGCGGCCGTCGAACACCGCCTGCTGGAGTACAACCCCGCACCGATGGTCCGGCTGCCATCACGCAACCCGGTCCGGTCCAAGGCCTTCGGCCGCGACGACGCCGTGGCGTTCATCAACGAGGCCCTCGCTCCCGACGGCACGGGCGGGCGCCACTACCACGGCGTCATGCTGACGACGGCCATCAAGACCGGCATGCGCTTCGGCGAGCTGCGCGGCCTGCGGATCGACAACCTCGAGCTGCGCGACGCGCCGACCGGCAGCCTTGGAGGGATCGTCCGGATCTGTGAGCAGATCGCGTCCAACGTCTCGCGGGCCGAGTGGAGCGAGCCCAAGACCGTGGCCAGCCACCGCGAGATCCCGGTCTCGCCCGACCTCGCCGGCATCCTGCGGCGCCACCTCGAGCGGCTGGCCATCCAGCGGCGACGGGTCGGGACTCGGAAGTGGCAGGACAACCAGCTGGTGTTCCCGGCGCTCCGCGGCGGCCTGGTCATGAGCAAGGACCTGGCTTGGGCCAGACGCACGATCGCCCTCTCGGCCGGCCTCTCACGGATCCCCACGATGCACTGTCTGCGTCATACCTATGCCACCCAATTGGCTAATGGACGCATCCGCCCTGAGGCTTTGCAGGAGGTCGTCGGGCACGCCGACATTCGGACCACGATGAACGTCTACTACGACGCGACCGAGGAGACGCTCGAAGAGGTCGCGGCCGCCGTGGCGGATTGGTCGCGTGAGGGGCTTGACAACAGACCACGCGCCGGATACAATGGACTTCGCCCGAACGGATGATCTACACGGGCGTTCGGTCGGAGATAACAATTACATATCAGGATCAGTACGCATTTGGGTCCTTGAAACTTAGCAGGAACGTGCGTGCAATGATCTTGAAATCGAGGAGCAACGACCAATTTTCAATA
>JADLBB010000186.1 GCA_020848055.1 Chloroflexota bacterium
ACCAGCTCACCCGGCGCCGGTTCGGGGGTGATCGCGAAGTCGCGCTTGCGGCGATATTCATCGAGTGGCATCGGCCGTCGTACGATAGCGGCCCGATGCCGTCCGAGCTCGCCCACCACTGGACCCTCGACCCGTCGGTCACGTTCCTCAACCACGGCTCGTACGGTGCAACGCCTCGCGTGGTGCTCGACGCCCAGTCCGCCTGGCGCGCCCGCATGGAGCGCGAGCCGGTCGAGTTCTTCACCGACGACCTCGAGCCGGCGCTTGACGAGGCACGGGCAGCCCTGGCGGCGTTCGTGGGCGCCGATCCCGACGGCCTGGCGTTCGTCACCAACGCCACCACCGGCATCAACACCGTGGCCCGCTCCCTGCAGCTGGAGCGAGGCGACGAGATCGTCGTGACCGATCACACCTACAACGCGGCGCGCAACGCGCTCGAGGCGGTCGCAATGTCGGCCGGGGCGAGGCTCGTCACGGCCACCATCCGCTTTCCCGATGTCGACGACCCACTGGAGGCCATCCTGCGCGCCATCACGTCCCGCACCCGCCTGCTGCTGCTGGACCATGTCACCAGCCCGACGGCGCTGGTCATGCCCGTGGCCGACATCGTGGCCGCCTTGGCCGAGCGAGGCATCGACACCCTGGTCGACGGCGCCCACGCACCGGGGATGCTCCCACTCGATCTGGGAGCCATTGGCGCGGCGTACTACACCGCCAACTGCCACAAGTGGCTGTGCGCGCCGAAGGGCAGCGGCTTCCTCCACGTGCGTCGCGACCGGCGGAACCAGGTTCGTCCGCTCGTAATCAGTCACGGCGCCAACTCGTCGCGGACCGATCGGGATCGCTTCCGCCTGGAGCACGACTGGACCGGCACGTTCGATCCATCGGCCTGGCTGGCGGTGCCGGCCGCCATCGCCTTCGGCGCCGCCCTGCTCCCCGGGGGGTGGCCCGCGCTCATGGGTCGCGGGCACGCGCTGGCCCTGTACGGACGCGATCGCCTGTGCGCCGTCCTGGGCACCCTCCCGCCCGTGCCCGACGACTTGCTCGGCAGCATGGCCGCCGTGCCGCTGCCGGAGTTGAGCACCGATCCGCCGGACCCCGCGTCCGACGCGTTGAGCCGGGCATTCGGCGAGGCCCGGATCCAGGTCGTCGTCACCTCCTGGCCGCAGCGCCCGGCCGCCGGCGAGCCGTGGCGGCGAGTCATCCGCCTCAGTGCCACGCCCTACACCGACGAGGGCGACCTCGACCGGCTCGCCACGGTGCTGGCGGCGCATACTGGCGCGCGATGAACGGATCGGTCCTGGTCGTCGCCTCCATCAACATCGACCTCGTGGTCGTGGCCGAGCGCCTGCCGGCTCCGGGCGAGACGGTGCTCGGCGGCCGGTTCGAGGTGCACGATGGCGGCAAGGGCGCCAACCAGGCCGTCGCCGCGGCGCGCGCCGGTGCGGAGGTGACCGTCATCGGTGCCGTCGGCAACGACGAGCACGGCGCTCGGGCCGTCGCGACACTTGCGGCCGAGGGCATCGACGTCGAGGGCATCCGGATCGTCGATTCCGAACCGACCGGCGTGGCACTCATCGTGGTCGGTCCGCGAGGCGAGAACCAGATCGCGGTGGCCCCGGGCGCCAACGCCACCCTGTCGCTGACCGGTGTCGACCTGGCTCGGCTGGCTGCCGCCGACGTGGTGCTGGTCAGTCACGAGGTCCCGGCCGCGGCATCGCTGGCGGCGGTACGCGCCGCTCGGCGGGCGATCCTGAACCCGGCGCCCGCGCGCGCACTGCCGGCCGAGGTCCTCGCCGCAGGACCGATCCTGACGCCGAACGAGCATGAGCTGGTGGTCGCCATCGGCAACGACGACACCGATGCGGCCCTGGACGAGCTGGCCGCCCGCAACGCCGGACCGGTGATCGTGACCCAGGGGGCGGCGGGGGCGCTGCTCGCCCACGGTGACCTGCGCGAGCGTCACGCGGGGTACCCGGCGCCGGCTGTGGTGGACACGACGGGCGCCGGCGACACGTTCTGCGGCGTGCTGGGCGCCTGGCTGGCGGCCGGCGCGGACCTCGGCGCCGCGATCGACGCCGCCAACGCCGCGGGGTCTCTCTCGGTCAGGGCCGCCGGCGCGCGCGCCGGCATGCCTCGCCGCGACGCGATCTACGCGCTGCTGCGAGCTGCCGACTAGGAGCCCAGCAGACCCAGCCCTTTGTCCCCGGCGGTCAAGGTCAGCTTCGAGGCCTCGACCTGCCATGTCAGCTGGCCCGCGGACAGGACGCCGCCGACGGCCGCCTCCAGGGTGCCCCGCTCATCGGTGCACGCCATCTCGGTCTGCACCAGGTCGAAGATGCGAAGCATCGAGCCGTCGACCTCGTAGCGTCCGCCGCCGGTGTTGCAGCCGAAGTTGACCTCGAGGGTGCCATCGGCACCGAAGCGCAGGGTGGCCGTGGTCCCGGGCGGAGTAGACGACACCGCGTCGCCACTGATGATCTCCTCGACCGTCCACAGCGGACCGACCAGGCCAAGGTCCGGGTCGGCCACCTCGCGATCCAGCAGGCTGACCACGGTGTCGCCCGAGGTCAGGCTCAGATCGTTGCCGGCCAGCGTCAGCGTCGGGCGTGCGGCGAGCAGGTCGCCCAGCCACTCGTCCTGCGCATGGCGGTCGGGGTCGCAGCCCATCTCGGTCATGCCCACGCCATCGACCACCAGGGTGGTGCCGTCGAGCCGGTACGAACCGAACATCGTGTTGCAGCCAGCCTGCGCCGAGACCTGGCCGTCGGCGAAGGACAGCCGGATGCGCGTGCCATCGACGAGGGCGAAGGGTTCACCGGCGACCACGATGCCGGTGGACAGGAACGTCCTGCCGTCGAGCGTGGCCGGCTGCGCGCCGAACGAGCACGACGCCATGGTCATTGCGTTCACCAGGACAAGGGCCATCTGCCATCGGTTCATGGCCGGTTGACGCCCCCGGTGTCGAGATGGTTCCGCGAGGTGGCGACCTTGCACGGATGGCGTAGGATCAGCGCGGAGGGACGCCAGAGCCGCCGGCGCACGCGCGGCCGATTGAGGGTCTCTCGATGCAGACGTTCGCTCCCGATGCCGACGCCACCGCGGCGCGCGGCAAGTGGGCATGGTTCCTGATCTACGGCGTGATCCTGGTGGTGGTTGGCCTGATCGCTCTCTACAACGCCGTGGACGCCACGCTGGTCACCACCATCTGGGTCGGGTTCCTGCTCCTGTTCGGCGGCGTGGTCGAGTTGTTCAGCGCCTTCACCTATCCGAGGTCGATCGGCGGCCGGATCCTGCACATCGTGCTCGGCCTGCTCTACATCGCCGCCGGGCTGACATTGATCTTCAATCCGATCTCGGGCGCCATCACCCTGGCGGTGATCATCGCCATCATGCTGATCGTCGACGGCTTCCTGCGCCTGTGGTTCGCCCTGACCACCGATGCCCCCGATCGAATCCTGAACATCGTGCTGGGCATCATCGACGTGCTGCTTGGCGCCTGGCTGTGGACCGGAATCCCGATGACCGCCCTGGCCATCGGCTTCTACGTCGGGTTCGCACTGCTCATCGCGGGCATCAGCTGGATCATGCTGTCGTTCCGGGTCAAGGGTTCGGGCGCCGCCTGACGGTCCGGTACCAACGATCCAGGGCGTCGGCGTCATGCGCCGGCGCCCTGTGTGGATTCAACGCGATCTGGTGGTGGGCGACACTCGACTCGAACCAGTGACCTCTTGCACGTCAAGCGTCGCAGCCTGAGCGCCGTACTCGGAGCGTGCTACTTCCGAGCAAAGTCGCGACATGCCGACTCTCTGATCGGTCGGTCGGGCAACATCAGCGCGCGATCGCGCCCATCTGCCGCGGAGCGACCTCGCGCTCTATTCGATCGCCAACGCGATCGAGCTCGACATCCAGATCGTGTTGGACCTGAAGGGTCAGCCAGAAGCGCTCGGAGGTGCCGAAGTACCGAGCCAGCCGCAGCGCCGTGTCGGCCGAGACAGCGCGGGAGCCGTGGACGATCTCGTTGATCCTGCGGGGCGAGACTCCGATGTCCTTGGCCAGGCGATATTGCGTGATCCCCATCGGACTCAGGAAATCCTCGCGCAATACCTCGCCGGGGTGCACAGGGACAAGTCGCCTTCCCATCATGTTCATCCTCAGTGGTAGTCCACGATCTCGACATCGTGGGCATCGCCGCTTCGCCACCGGAAGCAGATCCGCCATTGGTCATTGACCCGGATACTGTGTTCGCCCGTGCGATCACCCCGCAAGCGCTCCAGGCGATTACCCGGTGGGATCCGCAGATCCTGGAGATTCTGCGCCGCATCCAGCATGCGTAGCTTCCGCAACGCCACACGCTGTACGTCCCCTCCGAACCGCCGGACCGGGTGCCGCGCAAACAGCCGCTCGGTGTCCCGATCGCGGAAGCTCCTGATCACGGCGCATGATAACGCGTGGCGTTATCATCCGTCAAGCCGATCAGGAGATCATGGGCTGAGGAGCGGATGACCTCGACAGGGGTGGGGATCCTGAGGTGGTAGGCGACACTGGAGTGAGGCCAACACCAGTGGCGTCTTCGGATCGCGACGCCAGGAGTGGCTTGCCGCAGCCGCGACGAAGTCGGCGTGAGCAGCGAACCGATCGCCTACGGCTTCCAGATCTTGAGTGCCACGTGTGGCGCCATCTGGTCGAAGTCACGATCAGTGGTCAGCAGGGTGAGGTCATGGCGGGAGCACAACCGCGCCAGCACGGCGTCGATAGTCCCGACCTGAACTCCCGCGCGACGACAGGCGTTACGAATCTCGGCCGCAGCGATGTGGTCGTCACGATCGGGGACCAACAGCGGCAAGGCGGTGAAGCGCCCGATGATCGCCGTCCGGGCCTTGGGTCCGAAGAAGCCCTGGAGCAGCTCCTGAAGGACGAGCCCAGTCGAGAACAGGGCTTCGCCACTGCCGAGCGCCTGCCGCAGCCGATCGACGGCCGGTTCGGCCTGCGCCTGGTCGCGGCGAAATGCCAGCGACCAGACGCTGGTGTCGACGAAAAGGTTCACGCGCGGGAGCGTTCGGCCTTGTAGTCGAACTCGCGGTTCCACTCGAGCGCTCCGAACAGCTCGAGCAACCGCTTCTGCTCACGGCGTGCCACATACTCCTCGAGCGCGCGTGTCACGGCCGCGGTCTTGGTGCGTTCGCCACTCACCGCGAGTGCGCGTTCCAGAAGCATCGGATCGATGTCGAGGTTGGTTGCCATGTGCCGATTATCGCACAAGCGTTCGCACACGCAGGCCCGCAGCGGCTGCCAGTCAGAGGTCGGAACTTCCCGCCAGCGGTTGACCTCACCGCCTCAAGGTCGAGCGCGCCTTGCGCTTCAAGTCGACGCCACCGGCGCCGGATGCGACCTGGCCGCTGCGACATCAAAGGGCTTGGTGGGCGACACTGGACTCGAACCAGTGACCTCTTGCATGTCAAGCAAGTGCTCTAACCAGCTGAGCTAGCCGCCCCTCGGGGGCGCTATCGTGGCCGATGCTTCCGCGCGCGTCAACCCGGAGCGGCCTCGGCCCTCAGCCGGCCGACCAACCGCCATCGGCAACGACGACCGCGCCGTTGACGTTCGACGCCTCGCCGCTCGCCAGCCAGCTGATGAGCGTGGCTATCTCGTCCGGCTTGGCCATTCCGGTTGCGGAGGCGTGGATCGGTCCGAGCTGTGCCATGCCCCACTGGCTGCGCGGCTGGGCCGTCGTGCCGATGTTGGTCTCGACTCCACCGGGGCACACCACGTTGCAGCGGACGCCGTCCGCGTGATATGTCCAGGCCACGCTGCGCGTGTAGCCCACCAGGGCGTGCTTCGAGGCGGTGTATGCCGCGCCGGCCGCTCCGCCGCGCAATCCCCCAACCGATCCGACGTTGACGATCGAACCTGACTTCTGCTCCATCATCGAAGGCAGAGCGGCACGGGTCAGACGCATCGGCCCGGCAAGGTTGACGTCGAGCACCCGGTTCCAGGTCGCATCGTCCACCTCGTGAGCCGGCAGGAACCAGTCCATGATGCCGGCCACGTTGGCCAGGATGTCGATCCGCCCATGGCGTTCCAACACCCCTTGCACCAGGCGGTCCACGGCGACCTGGTCGGTGACATCGGCTTGTTCGAGCGCGACGCTCAAGCCTGCGGCCTCGAACTCCTCTCTGGCGCTGGCAATGCCCTCGTCGCTCACGTCGCAGCCGATCACCACGGCTCCTTCGCGAGCCAGGCGGCTGGCCGTGGCGCGGCCGATGCCATATCCGGCGCCGGTGACGATCGCCACGCGACCGGCATGTCTTGTTTCGTCCATCGCTCCACTCCTCGTGCGGGTTGGAGCCATGTTCCTGCCCCGCCCTGGTGGTGCGAAGGGTCGAACGGCCCCTCTGCCGCGGGCCGCATGGCAGCACCTGCACATCGCCTGGCGGCCGATGGTAGGCTTGAGCCGTCATGAGCACGACCGACCGTCAGCCTGCTGCCACGCACCACGATCATCACCGTACCCCGCCACGCGAGCGGTTCCTCGGGAACGAGCACCTGTTCGACCTGGATGCCGAGACGCGGCGCCTGCGGACCGAACCCGGCGAGGCGCGCGACGGCCACCGCCAGATCACCCTGTTCCGCGGCGGCGGCATCTCGATCGTGCTGTTCGACTTCGAAGCGGGCGGCAGGTTGAAGGACCATGCCGCGGACGGTTACGTGACCGTCCACGTCCTGTCGGGCGAGATCGAAATGGCGACCGCCGACGCCGAGCGCCGCATGCCCGCCGGCTCCCTGCTCGTACTGCGTCCCGGCATCCGGCACGACGTGCGCGCCGAGACAGCCAGCCAGATGCTTCTCACCGTCCGACTCGACCCGGCGGAGGACGACAGGCCCTGAGTCTCAGATCAGTTCGACGATGAGGTCCGGCGCGATGTCGCGGCAGCGTTCCCGCTCGATGGGATCGTCCGAGTCGAGCCCGCACACCCACGCCGGCAGCGGTTCGCGCAGGTCCGCAGCGGCCTGATCGCGGGGGTCGACTTCCGAGCGTTCCTCGTCGGGGATCGGCGAGATCGAGATGTCGAGGAGTAGCGTGGTCATGACCCGGCGACCGGCAGCTCGTCCCCCTCGAACGGCCTGGTGGTCTCCTCGGCCGGTGCGGTCCGGCCAATCCGCACGCGCCACACGGTAGGACCCTGTTCCAGGTACTCCCAGCTGAACGTGCCGCCGTGCTCGGCCGCGAACTGGTAGTACAGCGGCTTGGGGTCATGGTCGTTGACCAGCACGAAGGCGGTGTCAACCGCGAGCGCGTCGAAAGCCTCGAAGATCATCGTGTGGCGGCGAATGGGCGGGTCGTTGCGCACGTCGAGGATCTGATCGTCTGCCATTTGAGGACTCCTTTCTGTGGCCGCGGCCGCTTCGAGTCGCGCCAGGTGGTGCATCACGCCGTTGAGGCGCTCCGCGATTCTTGGTTCCGCATGTCGCACCGCGGCGTATGCGTTGGCGGCGATCTGGCTGGCCGCGACCGGGTCGCCCGCCTGGCCGAGCCGGCGCAGAGAGATCACCAGGGCGCTTGCCAGCGCATCGACCGATGCCGTCGAAGTCGCCGGAGGAGCGTCCATGGCCTTCACCCGAGCAGTTCGTGCATGCCGCCCAGCAGCTCCGCGAGCGACACGGATGCATCGGCCTGCAAGGCCGGGACGAGCAGGTCGTTCTCCTTGTGCAGGTGCGAGTAGAAGAGAGCGAGGATCACCCGGGCGAGAGCGAGTGCCTCGAGCGCATCGGTGACGCCGTCGAAAGCATCCACCTTCTCGATCAGATCCACGTGCTCATCGCGCATGGCCTGCACCAGCATGGCGGCGGGACCGGCGTCGGCAGCCCGATACAGCGTGCCCTCCTCGGCGATGGCGTGAGGCAGAAGCTCGTCGCGAAGATATGCGAGCAGGCCATCGTGGGCCGCCCGGTGGTCGCGCTGCGTTCTCACCGCCGCCTCCAGGTCGGCGACCAGGCCGCGGAGGGCGGCGGCCATCTGGCCATGATGCGCCCGGATCGCGTCTGCCGCCTGTTGGTCGGTCATGGTCGTCATCACGTCGTCGTCACTCCTGCTTGGCTGCGTCCGCCCCTTCCCCTGTTATTTACGTATAGAGCCGCTTCAATTGCAAGTTGCCCGATCGGTCGTGCTCGCCGAAGGCACTGCCCAGCGAACTCAGCCGGTGGTGGGCGATCCGGCTCGCCGCCGCATCCGCTGTTTCTCGCGACTCACCGCGCGCGCCACGAGCAGGCCCAGGAAGACGACCATCAACATGTCGGCGCCCAGCCACATGATCGTCCCGGCCAGGCGTTGGTCGTCGAGTGCACGATCGCCCAGCGCGACGGCGTAGCGCGCGTACAGGACGTCCACCTGCGCGACGATCACAAGGCCGAGCAGCGAGTTGACCGGCATGGCCAGCAGCAGGTACCCGAACCTGCCCGACAAGTCCAAGCGCCAACCAACGGGGTCTCGCCCGATGGCGGTCAGCCAGAACAGAAGCGCGCTGACCAAGAACAACAGGTGCTCCGCCTCGTGGATCGCTTCCGATTCGAGAGCCAGTTCGAACAGGGGGGTGAAGTGCGCGGCCCACATCACGATCGCGAAGAACGCCCAGGTAAAGGCCGGGAACGTCAGTGCGCGCACCACCCGGCCGTGCAGGATGGGGAGCAGGATCCCACGCCGCAGTCGAGGGGGACTGGCCCTGAGCAACAGGGTTCCGGGTGCTGCGAGCACCAACAATGGCGCCGCCACGAATGCGATGAGCATGTGCTGCACCATGTGCACGCTGAAGGAGTCATCGGCGAAGGTGTCGATCGGCGACTGCAGCGCGACCAGCAGGACCAGCAGGCCGCAGAACCAGGCAGCGCTGTCCCGAAGCGGGACGCGCGACCGCGGATGGCCCGCGTTGATGCGCCACACCGCGAGCAGCCAGCCCAGCCCGGCCAGGATGATCCCCGCCAGTACCGGTTGAAGGGCCCATCCGACCAGCGTCGAGCCATCGCCGGGCACGGCGTGCGCCAGCACCCCGTTCACCAGGACCACGACGCTGCCCTCGCGGCGATGGGCGCGTCCCGCGGATCATCCAAGGTCAGGACCCAATTCATAATGGCTAGTAATATCGTGAATATTAGGACCAACCACACTCGGAGGAACCCATGACGAGCGATCCCAGCCACTCCACCGCCACCGGGAGCCGCAGCCACCGATGGGCACCACTCGCGGTCGCGGTACTGGCGCTATCGATCCCGCTGGCCGCATGCTCGAGCGGCACCGCATCGCCAAGCAGCGACGATGGCGCGACGGTGATCGAGATGACCGATCAGCTGGTCTTCTCCCCCGCCGAGATCACCATCCCGGTCGGCACGACCGTGCGCTGGCACAACGTCGGGTCCATCGTGCACACCGCCACCGACGACCCGGCCAAGGCGGCGGACGCCGCCAACGCCGTGCTGCCCGCCGGCG
>JADLBB010000187.1 GCA_020848055.1 Chloroflexota bacterium
ATCCTCGACGAGGCGCTGACACGGCGGCTCACCACCGTCGTGGCCGATGCGGGCTTCGGCAAATCGACGCTCCTTGCCAGCTGGGCCGCCGCGCGCCCGGTCGCCTGGTACGGCATCGCCGCGGCCGATGCCGAGGTCGGCGTCCTGGCGGCAGGCCTTGTCGACGCACTCAGCGTCCGCGTGCCAGCGCTGGGCATGTCCGTGCGCGGCCTCGTCGCGGCCGGACGAGGACCGGATGCCGATGCCGATCGGCCGAGCCGCGCCGCCGCCCACGCCGCGCTGCTGGCCGAGGCGCTCGACCGGCATCTCCTCCGTGACCTGGCCCTCGTCATCGACGACCTCGGGGAGCTAGACCAGCCCGATCCGGCCGCGGCGTTCGTCGAGTCGCTGGTTCGCATGGCCCCGGCGCAGCTGCACATCGTGCTCGCCTCGCGCGTCGCCCCGCCGTTTCCGATCGAACGGATCCGCGGTCAGGGACAGGTGCTCGCCGTCGACGGCGCCATGCTGGCGTTCACGCCCGAGGAGACCGACGCGCTCCTGGAGCGGCTCCTGAACGAGACCGATGCCGACCTCGGATCGGTGCTGCATGCAGCGACCGGCGGGTGGCCAGCCGCGATCCGGCTGGCGGCCGAAGCGCTGCGACCGGTCGGCGCGAGCGAGCGTGCCGCAACGCTCGACCGGATCCTGCGCCCTGGTGGACCGGTTGCGGCGTACCTCGTCGAGGAGGCCGTCGCGCGCAGCGCTCCAGCCGTTGGCCGCTTCATCGAGACGGTCGCGCCACTTCGACGCTTCTCGCCGGCGCTGTGCGAGGGCCTCGGGATCGACCACGGTGGACGCCTGGTGGCCGATCTCGCGGGCGGTGGCCTCTTCATCCGCGAGGCCGATGCGGAGGACACGTACACCATCGCACCCCTCATCCGAGAGCTCGTCGAGCTGCCGTCGGCGACGAGCGCGACCGGTCGCGCAGCGCTCCGGCGCGCGGCAACGTGGCACCTCCGCCATGGGGAATGGCACGACGCGCTCGCATGCCTGACCGATGCGAACGATCGCCGCCTGCCGGAGTTCCTCGAGCAGCACGGCGCGGCGCTGCTCGCCGGCGGCGAAGTCGACGCGATCCTATCGGCGGCATCGTCGGTGCGACCGGCGCTGCGCACGCCACGCATCGACCAGCTCGAGGGCGAGGCGCGACAGGTGCGTGGTGACTGGGACGGCGCGCTGCGTTGCTTCCAGCGCATCGCCTCGGGCCGTGGAGCGATGGACCCCGGCGTCGCGTGGAGGATGGGCCTGATCCACCACCTGCGCGGCGACCTCGATGCCGCGGTTGCGGCCTATCGGCGTGGCAGCGTGGACCGATCCGGGGGTCGGGACGTGGCGCTGCTGCATAGCTGGTGGGCGAGCGCGCTGTGGCTGCGAGGCGAGACCGACGCCTGCCGCGATCTCGCGACACGAGCCCTCGCCGAGGCGGAGGCCGCCAGCGACGACTCGGCCCTGGCCGCCGCGCACACCGTGCTGGCCATGCTGGCCGCCGTCGACAGCGATCGACGAGCCAACGACGCGCACTATCTCCGCGCGCTCGATCACGCCAACCGCGCGAACGACGTGCTCCAGGCCATCCGCATCCATGCCAACCGCGGGAGCCGCTTCTCGGAGGAGGGCTACTACGCCGAGGCACTGACGGAGCTCGACGAGGCCATCCGGTTGGCCGATCTCTCCGGGTTCGCCGCGTTCCGCGCGCTCGCCCTATCCAATCGCGGACAGGCCCTGCTGACGCTCGGCCGGCTGGACGAGGCGATCGCCGAGCTCGAAGCGGCACGCGACCTGTACCAGCGGATGGAGTCGCGCCTCGTCGCCTACCCGTTGACGCACCTCGGCGTCGTCTACCGCGAGCGGGGTGACATGGCCCTGGCACGCGCCAACTTCGAGGAGGCCCTCGCCGTCGCCGACGGATCGGGCGACCAGCAGGCCCTCGTACCCGCGCTCGCCGGCCTGGCGCGGGTCGTCGTCCGGAGCGAGCCCAAGCGCGCCGTCGCGCTGGCAGCGCGTGCCGTGGCTGCGGGGCCGGTCCTCGGTCGGGCCGCCGCGCTCCTCGCCGTTGGATGGGTCGCACTTGCCTGCGGTGACACTGCCGCGGCTCGAGCGAGCGCCGCCGAGACCGAGGCCCTGGCCCGTCGTCGCCGCGACCGAGCCAGCCTGGCCGAGGCGATCGAGCTGGCCGTCCGGGCAGCCGCCGATCCGGTGGTGGAGCGCGATCGCCTGGACGAGGCGCTGGCGGTGTGGCGTGACCTCGGCAGCCCCATCGGGGTCGCGCGGGTCGAACTGGCCCGTGCCGAGCTCCTACCGGCCGCCGAGGCGGTCTCGGTCGCAGAACGAGCCCGCATCGGCTCCACCCAGGTGGGGGCGTGGCGCGTGGCGAGCAACGCGGGGCGCCTGCTCGATCTGCTGGCTGCCGAGCCCGCGGCCCGAATCGAAATCCGCACGCTCGGTGGCTTCGAGGTTCTGCGCGACCAGAACCCGGTCCCGCTTGCCGAATGGCGTTCCCGAAAGGCGCGCGACATCCTCAAGGTCCTCGTCGCGGCGCGCGGCCAGCGGGTCCCGCGCGAGCAGCTGCTCGACCGCTTCTGGCCGGACGACGATCCGGCCCTCAGCGGACCGCGTCTGTCGGTCGCGCTGTCGACGATCCGATCCGCCCTCGACCCGGCCAAGGCCGATCCTCCAGATCACTACCTAGCGACCGACCGCGAGCGCGTCTGGCTGCGACTCGATCGGCTGCCGGTCGACGTCGAGCAGTTCACTGCCGCGGCCGACATGGCATTGCAGCTCCACGCCAGCGGCGCACCGCAGGCTCCGGCCGCGCTCGGCGCCGCCGAGGCCCTGTACCGCGGCGACTTCCTCGGCGAGGATGCCTACGAGGACTGGGCCGTCGCCACGCGTGAGGCCGCCCGGGCCACGTACCAGCAGGTCGCCGCAGCGCTCGCGGCCATCGCGTCTGCGATGGGCCAGCACGACGTGGCAGCGGGACACCTACGCCGAGTCCTCGAGCGCGACGGCTATGACGAGGTCGCGCACATCGGCCTCGTCGCGGCGCTCCAGGCCGCGGGCCATCACGGGGAAGCGCGGCGGGCATATCGGATCTATGCGGTGCGCATGCACGAGCTCGGCGTCGAGGCCGAGCCCTTCCCCGCGATTCCCCGTCCCTAAGGATTCCCGAACGTCGGCTCCCAGGATGCGCGACGTGGAGACGTACATCGTCCGCATTCGGGAGCCGGATCCGGCGGCCGTGCCCGTGGCCGAGCCGGGTCCACGCGGAGTGATCCGTCATGTGCGGACCGGACGCGAGACACCATTCGTCTCCTGGGAGGAACTGCAGAGGATCCTTGCCGGCTCGATGATCGCGTCCTCCGGGCGACCGATGCCGGCACGCGGGGCACGGGACCCGCGATGAACGGGCTCCGCGGGCTCCCCGGCAGCGCCTTGGGACGTGCCGTCGCGGCTGTCCTCGCCGTGACGCTGCTCGGGACGAGCGTGTTCATCCTCTGGCCGCGCGGGGCGAATGGCCCGTCTCCAGCTCCCAGCCCGACCGACCGGATCGGCAGCGCGACGCCTCCGCGCATTCCAATCGCCGTCACCGCGGCCCAGCGCGACATCGGTCCGGCCCTCGTCGGGGCCACGATGACGATCGCCGCCCACGCGCTCGGTGAGGCGCCGATCGCCACGCTCGAGTTGTGGGACGGGCCCGAGTTGGTCGCGACGCA
This sequence comes from Chloroflexota bacterium, assembly GCA_020848055.1. Classification (GTDB taxonomy): domain Bacteria; phylum Chloroflexota; class Limnocylindria; order QHBO01; family QHBO01; genus JACDBZ01. Next base: position 3,753 of record JADLBB010000187.1, read on the forward strand.
CCACGCCTCGTCGTCGAGGCCGGCGCTGTCGGCCCGCTGGACGTGGACGCCGGAGACGAGCGGTCAGCACTTGCTCCTGGCTCGCGCGGTTGACGCGATGGGTCGGGTGCGCCAGTCGAACGCGGTGTGGATCGCCGTGCAGCCGTCTGAAGCCGACGGATCAGGCCTGGCAGCGCGGCTGGCGGTAGCTTCGGTCCGGCCCGCCTCCGCGATCTCGCTACCGGCGGTCGAGACCACGCTCGACGGCTGCAGCCTCGAGCTGAGCCTCGGCGGTGGCGCGACCGCATCGGGCTTCACCTTCTATGCGCTTCCCCGGAACGGCGTCACATTCACGACGCTCGGCTCGCTCGCCACCGGTGCCGCGGATCGCGGATACACCATCCCGCTGAGCGGCGGCACGAACGCGATCGTGGTCGGCTCGTTCGACGCGACGGTCGAGGTGCTTGGGCCGCCGGTCCTGGTGGATGCACCCGACACGTGCGGTGCCGGAGACTGGACTGGCGGCATCGCCATCGGTCCCGACAACCGGCTCATCGGTGGGCCGCGAGTGGATCGCGGCTACCTCTACGTCCAGTCAGGAACCGATGCGGCCGTCCGCATACCGGCCAGGTCGTTCGTCGAAGCGACCGACGGCATACTCGACTTCAGCGGCCATCTCCCGCCAGTCTATGACGACGGGCCGGTGCGCATCGAGGCCTGGGGCTGGGTCGATGATTCGCTCGTCGCGATTGGCAACGGGACATGGACCCCGCCCCCGACCGGTGGACCGTCGCCGAGCAGCCCATCGGGTGGGCTGCCGCCGGTCGCGGCGCCGTTCGGCGGACCGCTCCTTGCGCCCGGCATCGTCACGACCCTCGATGTCGTTAGGACCACGACCGTCGCCGGGCCGCAGCCGTGCGGCAAGGAGTTCTGTGCCGTCGACCTCCTGCTCGAGGAGGACGAGGTCATCTGGCCGACCTCGAACGGTCAGCCGAGCGCGAAGCGCACTCTGCGCTGGTCCACGCTGATGCCACTCGTCGACAGCATCGTCTGGCAGCTGCTGCCGTACGCTCCCGCGGGAAACCCCGACCTGGCGCCACCGTTCGTCGTCGACCAGGGAACGATCAGCGTCCCGCCCGGCACGACGAGCGGCGAGTTCGAAATCGACTTCGCCAAGTACCTCGGCCCGCAGTCGGTCACGGCCGACCTGATCGGTGCCAGTCTCGCCCCGGCCGTCGGCACGCCCACGTTCGTCTTCCCGGGCGCCTCGACGCCGCTGCCGCCGCCCAACCCGACGCCGAACGCCGGGAGCGGCGGCCTCGTCCAGGTGCCGATCGGTCAGCTCATCCCATCGAAGATCACGAACCGGGCATACGTCCGGATCATCCTGATGCAGGGGCCGTCGCCATCGGCCGTCTCGAACCACGTGCGATTCGACGTCGTGTCGCCACCCGACCCGATCATGCTGGACGTTCCGCCCGGCTACTCCGAGAACAAGGATGCCTTCACCGTGGCGTGGTCGTTCACACCGCCCAAGGCCGCCGATCCGGCCTACGCGCGCTGCGCCGTCGTCACCGGTCACACCGCCAGTTACAAGCCGCCCCCGCCGATCTGGCCGTGGACATACGAGATCGGGCAGGTGCACTGCTACACGCCACCGAGCGGCGACGGGGACCTCCTCGGCCTGATCGAGGATGGGTTCGAGGCCTTCGTCAACCTGGTCGAGGACGTGTGGGAGGGCATCAGCGACGGCTACGCCTGGATCCAGGATCAGGTCGTCAAGGCCATCCTCTTCGCGGTGCCATGCAAGCAGATCGCAAGCGACGCCGCCTGCGAGGCGATCGCCAAGACCGCACTATCCGTCGCGCTGGCGTCGCTGGGGGTTCCTCCGACGCTGCCCGACTTCGGGACCGTAATGAACGGCTTGAAAGGCGACCTCCGGACGCTCGTCCTCGAAGCGGCCAAGACCCAGTTCCCCGGGGTGGCCGAGGCGTGCGGGCTGGCATCGGCCGGCAACGTCGTGTCGAGCAAGGTGGCGACGTGTGAGGCGCTCGTCGACGACGCGATCGACGAGGTCATCGCGCAGATCGAAGCCGAGGTCGGCGCGGCCGCAGGGGCGGCAACCGGCAAGGCCTGGCCCGGCGTCATCTTCGCGCCCGACCCGCGCGGCGTGTACCAGGTCCCAACGGTGACGATGACGCTCACTCGGACCGCTGCACTGCCCGTTCCACACGAGTGCACGGCCACGGCGCGCATGACCTCGACGAAGTCGAACCACTCGTGGCCGGAGCTCAGCGGTGGCTACCCGAAGACCGCCACCGGCACCGTCAGCGGCCAACCGTTCCTGGCCGAGAGCTTCACGATCCCGCCAATGGAGCCGGGCGAGACCCTGACGCGAACAGCCTGGCTCGCCGATCCGGCGACCTGGCACGAGTCGCAGGCGGCGTGGAAGTACTGGTACTACTACGAGGCGCTGGCCAAGCCCAACCGGGCCTGGGTCCTGCTCCAGGCCGGGTCGGAGCTCACGTTCGAGATCAGCAGCAACTGCTTCCAGACCTCGACGCAGGGGCCGCACGTGCTGACCCAATCGGCGACCGGCGGATGAGGCCGATGCGGACCATCGCCGCCCGCCGGCTCGCCGGCGCCATCGGCCTCGCGGCCACGTGCGCGCTCATCCTGGCGGTGCCGGGCGCCTCCGCACCGATGCCAGTCGCGGCCACCTGGTTCGACCAGCCCATGACTGGGTCGACCCATCCGATGGGCCCCGTCACCGTCACCGTGCACGCCACCGACAGCGCCGGCGTCTCGGCCATCCACCTGTGGATCGACGAGACGGTGCTCGAGATCGCAACGATCGCGGCCCCACCGCCGATCCTGGCGAGCGCCACGTTCACCTGGAGCCCGGAGGCGACCGGTCAGCATCTGCTCACCGCGCGCGGGGTCGGGACGACCGGCACGTTCGGCGCGCCGGCCTCGATCCTGGTGACGATCGGCGACGTCGACGCATCGCCAGAGCCCTCTCTCACGGCCCATGCCACGCCCACCCAGCCATCGGCCATGCCTTCAGCAGCAGCGACGATGGCCCCGACGCCTCGACCAACGACCCGTCCAACACCCGCGCCCACGGCGGCGCCCACGGCAGTGCCCACGCCAGCCCCGACGGCCAAGGCCACCCCGCGGCCGACGCCGGTACCGTGCTCACCCGCGCCGCCCGAGCTGCTCGCACCGGTCGGCGGGGTCCAGATCAGGGATCCGTCGCTCAATCCCCCGACGTTCCGGTGGGCGCACCGTACGCCGCCGGCTTGCACCCCGATCGGTTACCGCATCCAGATCTTCGATGACCCTGACCTCGGCCACCTCGTGCTCGACGTGACCTTGGGCAACGTCGGGGAGTGGACACCCGGGTCGCCGCTGGCGGACTGCACGACCTACTTCTGGCGGGTCGCGACGCGCGCGCCGGGCGGCACCTTCGGGCCGTGGTCGGCACCGGCGAGCTTCGAGCTGTTCATCGGCCGCTGTGTCTAGCGGTGCTTGCGATGGCCTCCGGCCGGCGTCGGCTTGGCCCGTCCGCGCTCGCTGCGACGCGGCGGCGGCACGAACTTCTGGCGGCGGATCTCATCGTTGGCGGCGGCGATCAACGGCGGGAACTTCACGAACGTCGCCCACGCCGCGACTCCCAAGCCAGCCAGCAGGACCGGTACGGTGATGAGCAGCGGCACTCCGATGATCACCAGCAGCGGCACGATCCCGAACGTCACGATGATCGGCCAGAACACCCACTCGTGCAGCGCCAGCAGGACCGGATAGCGCCGGTAGCGACTGCCGGCCAGGTTGTAGACGGCCACGGCACCGATCGCCACGACCAGGCCGCCGACCCACATCCAGGTGAAAAGGTCGGGGAACAGGGCGGGCGTGAACGGATCGGTCAGCATTCCCATCGGCGCGGCCAGTCTAGCAGGCACCCGTACATCGACTCGCCCCTATAATCGAGGCTGCTGAGACGCTCAGGCCCATCGGTCCAGCATCCACCCAGAGGTTGATGATTGCGCGCCCTGCTCTCCGTCAGTGATCGAGAAGGCATTGTCGAGCTTGCTCGCGGCCTCGCCGACGCCGGGATCGAGCTGTTCGCGACCGAGGGCACCCGCGCCCACCTCGACGACAACGGCCTCGAAGGCGTCAGGCCGGCATCGGACCTGACCGATACGAACGAGATTCTCGGCGGCCGCGTCAAGACGCTGCACCCGGGCATCTTCGCCCCACTGCTGGCGCGCCGGGACAAGCCGGAACACCTCGCCGAGTTGGCCGCGCAGGGCCTCGAGCCGATCGACATGGTCGTCGTCAACCTGTATCCGTTCGCCCAGACGATCCGTGAGCCGGACACCGGGCTGGACCAGGCGCTCGAGCAGATCGACATCGGGGGCGTGGCGCTGCTGCGAGCGGCCGCCAAGAACTTTCCCGGCGTGGCCGCGGTCAGCAGCCCCACGCAGTACGCACTTGTGCTGCGCGACGTCAAGTCCCGCGGCTCGGTCAGCCCGGAGACCCGGCACAAGCTCGCGGCCGAAGCGTTCGCCGCCATCGCCGCCTACGACGCCCAGATCGCCAGCTACATCAACTCGACCACCGGCACGGTCTTCCCCAGCCGCCTGACGATGGTCGTGGAGAAGAAGGCCGACCTGCGCTACGGCGAGAACCCGCACCAGATGGGCGCCTTCTACACCGATCCGGCCCACGCCGGCGGCAGCATCAGCGCCGCGCACCAGATCGCCGGCAAGGACCTCTCGTTCAACAACCTGCTCGACCTCGATGCCGCCTGGAGCATCGCCAGCGACTTCCGTACCCCGACCGTCTGCATCGTCAAGCACGGCAACCCGTGCGGGCTGGCGAGCGTGGTGGACATGGCCGAGGCATTCCGCCTGGCCCTCGAGGGCGACAGCGTCTCGGCCTACGGCGGGATCATCGGCGCCAACCGGACCATCGACGAGAACGCGGCGCGCGCCATTCGACCGGGCTTCTTCGAGGCCATCGTGGCTCCCGGCTACACGCCCGAGGCGCTCGAGATCCTGCGTACCAAGCGCGGATTCGAGATCGTCGAGGTCCCGCAGGTGGATGGCGAGGCAGACGAGATGGGCATCGGTCGCTTCGACTTCAAGCGCATCGGCGGCGGGCTGTTGGTCCAGACGCTCGACAGCCTGGAGGAGGACCGCGACAAGCTGCAGACCGTCACGCAGCGCCGCCCCACCCTCGAGGAGTTGACCGACCTCCTCTTTGCCTGGCGGGCGGTGCGCCACGTCAAGTCGAATGCCATCGTGCTGGCCAAGAAGCACGCCATGGTCGGCATGGGCGCCGGACAGCCGTCGCGGGTGGTCAGCGTGGAGGTCGCCCTGCGCAAGGCCGGCGAGCGCGCGCCGCTATCGGTCATGGCCTCGGACGCCTACTTCCCCTTCCCCGATGGCATCCAGATCGCCGCCCAAGCCGGCGTCACGGCCATCATCCAGCCCGGCGGCTCCATCCGCGACGAGATGGCCATCGAGGTCGCCGACCGTCACCACCTCGCGATGGTCTTCACCGGCCGCCGCCACTTCAAGCATTGAGGACCTGACCGATGACCGACAAGCTGATCATCGCCGAGGCCGTCCGTGCCACCGAGGCCGGCGCCATCGCCGCGGCGCGCCTCATGGGTCGCGGCGACCGCATGGGCGCCGACCAGGCCGCGGTCACCGCCATGCGCAAGGCCATGGATGACGCCGACATCAGCGGGACGATCGTCATCGGCGAGGGCGAGCGCGACGAGGCGCCGATGCTGTTCATCGGCGAGAAGGTGGGCAACCCGGACGCGGCCCTGAGCGTGGACATCGCGGTCGATCCGCTGGAGGGAACCAACCTGGTGGCCACCGGATCGCCGAATGCCACCGCCGTGCTGGCCGCCGCCGAGCCCGGCGGGCTGATGCACGCCCCGGACACTTACCTCGAGAAGCTCATAGTGGGCCCGGTGGCGGCCGGATCGGTCTCGATCGATGATCCGCCGGCGATGACGCTGGCCAAGATCGCCGAGCGCCTGGGCCGCGACGTGTGGGACATCACCGTCATCATCCTGGACCGGCCGCGCCACGAACAGCTCATCAACGACGTGCGGGCGGCCGGGGCCCGGATCAAGCTCATCGGGGATGGCGACCTGACCGCCGCCATCAGCGTCGCCGTGCAGGGCACCGGCGTGCACGCGGTCATGGGCACCGGCGGCGCTCCCGAGGGAGTCCTGAGCGCAGCCGCCCTCAAGTGCCTGGGCGGCGAGATCCAGGCCCGATTCCGCTGGCGCTCGCACGAGGAGAAGGAGCGGGGGCGCGCCATGGGCGTGGACGTGGACGACACCGAGC
>JADLBB010000188.1 GCA_020848055.1 Chloroflexota bacterium
AGGTCCGCCTCGGACGGCGAGGATCCAAGCTCGGACAGCAGCCGATCGGTCCGATCGCGCGGGCCCAGCACGCCCAGGTAGCCAAGGCCGCGTCCGAGAAAGCCTGCGACGAACGCCGCATCGCGCATGTAGTCGTGGCTCATGACGACGGCGGCGGTCCAGGCACCCGCATCGGTCGCGGCGCCCGCGTCAGCGGGTTCGGCGTCCAGCACGCGAGCACCGGCGAAGCGGCCCGGCTGCAGGATCGAGCGGCGCGGGTCCACCACGTCCACGCGCCAGCCCTGGCGCAGCCCGGCCGCGACCAGCGGCGCAGCATCGGGCCCGGCCCCGCACACGACCAGGTGCAGCGGCGGCACGATGGGATCCAGCACTACGTCGCCGATCCGAACCGGGCGCCCGTGCGCGACCGCCATGGCGGCGCGCTCGCCCAACGCATCGGCCGCCGACGCCGTGAGGTGGCGGCGCTCGCCGGCCAGGTCGGTCAGCAGGTAGCTGGCCCGGTGTTCATGACGCGCGGTGGCCAGCGCGTCGAGGGTGTCGGCGGCCATCGCCGGCGGCTCGGCCAGCAGCTCGATCACGCCACGGCAGCCAAGGCCCATGCCCCACAGTTCGTCTCCCTCGCCGGAGTGGTCGATGGTGACGATCAGCGGCGCGTCATCGGCCAGGGCCTGTCGGGCAAGTCGTGCCGCCTCCTCTTCGAGGCACCCGCCGCTGATGATCCCAATCGGGGCGCCCTCGGCCGGCACCAGCAGCCGCGCTCCGGGCCGGCGGTATGACGACCCGCGGACCGAGATGACCGTCGCCAGTCCCACGGGCATGCCCGCTGCGCGCAGCTCCTCCGCCGCTGACAGGATGGCCTCGATCTCGCTCACCCACCCGATGCTAGCGCCTACCATCGGCGCAGGATGACCTCGACATTCCTTGACGAACTCGCGACGGCGCTCCCCGACCTCCGCCTGCTGACCGATGCGGCCGACCGCGAGTCGTACCGGCGCGACGAGACCGTCCACCATGAGCCGGGGCTGCCGCTGGCGGTTGCCCTGCCGCAAACCACCGCCGAGGTGGCCGCGATCATGCGTCTCGCGACCCAGCACCGCGTACCGGTGGTGCCCCGTGGAGCCGGATCGGGCCTGTCCGGTGGATCGGCGGGCGTCGATGGTGCGCTGACCATCGCCCTGACGCACATGAACGCGATCATCGAGATCGACCGCGACAACCTGTGCGTCGTGGTCCAGCCCGGCGTCATCAACGCCGAGCTCAAGGCGGCCGTCGCGGCCGAGGGCCTGTTCTACGCGCCGGACCCGGCCAGCTACGAGTTCTGTTCGATCGGCGGCAACATCGGCACCAACGCCGGCGGGCTGTGCTGCGTGAAGTACGGCGTCACGCGCGACGCCGTGCTCGGGCTGGAGGTCGTCCTGGCCAACGGCCGCGTCATCCGCACCGGCGGCCGCAACGTGAAGGACGTCGCGGGCTACGCCCTGACCCAGCTGATCGTGGGATCGCAGGGCACGCTGGGGATCGTGACCGAGGCCACACTGCGCCTGCGGCCGGCTCCGCCGCCCAGGGTCACGATGCTGGCCTTCTTCCCAACACTCGATGCGGCCGGGACCGCGGTGGCCGCCATCACCCGACAGGGCATCGAGCCGTGCACGCTGGAACTCATGGACCGCGTCACGATCGCGGCCGTTGACGATTGGCACCACCTCGGGCTGGATCGCTCCGCCGCGGCCCTGCTGCTGATCGAGTCCGACCGCCCGGGCGACGCCGCAGCGGACGAATTGGCGCGCGCCGATGCCTGCTGCACCGATGCCGGCGCGAGCTCGATCGAACGAGCGGCAACCGAGATGGAGGCCGACTGGCTGCGCCAGGTCCGCCGCCTGGCCTTCCGCGCCATGGAGCGCCTGGGCATCTCGCGCATGGAGGACGTCGGCGCGCCGCGCTCACGGCTGCCGGAGCTGCTGGCGGTCATCGAGCGGGTCGCCGCCGTGCACGACGTGCGTTGCGGCACGTTCGGCCACGCCGGCGACGGCAACCTGCACCCGACGTTCGTGTGGGACCGCGACGACGCCGCGGCCGAGGCCCGCGCACAGGCAGCGTGCGAAGACCTGTACCGCGCCGCCATCGCGCTGGGCGGGACGGTGACCGGCGAGCACGGCATCGGCGCGGCCCGGCGGCCGTTCCTGGTCGAGCAGGTCGGAGCCGATGCGGTCGAGGTCATGCGCGCCATCAAGGCGGCCCTCGACCCGCTCGGCATCCTCAACCCGGGGAAGGTGGTCTAGGCGCGCGAGAACTGCTCGAGCAGGAGCGCATTGAACCGATCTGGCTGCTCGAGGTTGATCATGTGCGCCGTCTCGAGCTCCTCGAGCCGCGCGCCCGGGACCGATGCGGCCAGGTGGCGCATCGAGTCGATCGTTCCGGGGTCATCGAGCGTGCCGAGCATCACGAGCAGCGGGATCCGCAGCCCGGCGAGGCGCCCGTCGGCAGGCGGATCCAGCGGCTGCGGCGATCCCTCCTCCTTCTCGGCGCGGTAGGTGCCGAGCACCCAGTCGTGGACCATGGCACGCACAGCCGGCACGCGGTCCGGCGATTGGCCCGGTCCATCGGCCCAGTAGGCGGTCTCAAAGGCGGCGAGGCCGTCCCAGTCCCTGGCCTCGTACATGGCGTCGGCGGCCTCCCACAGGTTGGCCGGCGCCTCCTGCGGCGAGTCGTAGCCGCCCACTCCGCCGGCCGCCACCGTGAGACTGCGGACTCGGTCGGGGAACTCCAGTGTGCAGTCGAGCGCGATCTGACCGCCACGCGACAGCCCGACCACGTGAGCAGCCCGCTCTCCGAGATGGTCGAGCAGCGCGGCAATGTCGGCCCGGTTCGAGAACTCGACCGCATCGGTCTCGGTCCTGCCGTACCCGCGGGTGTCGTACGTGATCAGGCGGTGGGTGGAGGCCAAAGCCGCGACCTGCGCGTCCCACATCCGCAGGTTCGCCACGCCGGCGTGAATGAGCACGACGGCGGGTCCGCGACCGGTGACCTCGTAGTAGATCTGCGCCCCGTTCGTGTCCAGGACGCCTGTCTCAGTCGGCATGCCGCGACTCTAGCGCCGATTCAGGCCATGCTGCGTCAGGATTGTTGCCTGACATGCGCTGTGAGCGCTGCGTGCGCTGCGGCTTGTGGGTGGAGACTTGCGTCGCGTGCGTCGGGGGCGCACGTAACCGAGAACTTCAGCCCGATTCCGACCGGATCGTGCGCCGTTGCGCACAACTTGGGCTGAAGCTGCCCCGAAATCGGCCCAACTTCTCAGATGTGTGCGCCGGGGCGCAAAACGGAGCGGTCCACCGCGGCACGCACTCGGCGCACCTCGCGAACGGCCTGGGGAATGGACGCCTCAGGGGTGGCTGTGCTGCTCCAGGCGACGGCGATCGGTCGATTCGAGCTGGATGGTCGAGTGCTCGAAATCGAAGTCATCGGACAGGCATTGGCACAGCTCGTCGAGGA
>JADLBB010000189.1 GCA_020848055.1 Chloroflexota bacterium
CCCGCCGAGATCACCATCCCGGTCGGCACGACCGTGCGCTGGCACAACGTCGGGTCCATCGTGCACACCGCCACCGACGACCCGGCCAAGGCGGCGGACGCCGCCAACGCCGTGCTGCCCGCCGGCGCCCAGCCGTGGGATTCAGGCGACATCGCTGCCGGTGGAACCTGGGAGTACACCTTCACGGTTGCCGGCGACTACGTCTACAACTGCACGCCCCACGAGACGGCCGGCATGGTGGGGCGCATCAAGGTCACCGGTTCATAGGGCCCGATCAGCCAAGGGGCGTCTCGCGACCGTCGACGAGGGTCAGGTTCGAACGGACCCCGGCCAGGCGCTCGTCGGCGGCCAGCAGGACGTCCAAGTCGGTGTCAAGCACGGCCAGATCGGCGCGAGCCCCAGGCCGCAGGTGACCCTCGTCGGTGGCGCCGATCAGCTGGGCCGGGGCCGTCATGTAGGCCGCCAGGGCCTCAGGCAGGGTCAGGGCCTCGCCGGCTCGCCAGTCCGGACGGCCATCGGCCGGGAGACGCCGGTGCAGGGCCGCGAACATTCCAAGCCACGGATTGACCGACTCGACCGGCGCGTCCGATCCGGCGACCAGGCCAGCGCCTCCATTCACCAGCGTGCGCCAGGCGTAGGCACGATCCTGGCGTCCGCCCCAGCATGCCTCCACCATGTCGCGATCAACGGCGGCGTGGACGGGCTGGATGCTGGCGACGACACCGAGGGACGCGAAGCGGGGTGCGTCGTCGGCGCGCAGCAACTGGACGTGCTCGACTCGATCGCTGGGCACGCCCGCGGCTCGTGTTGGCGAGGCGGCCAGCCCGTCCAGGACGGTGGTGATCGCCCGATCGCCGATGGCATGCACCGCCAACCCGATCCCGGCTGGCCTTGCCAGCACGGCCAGCCGGGTCAACTGCTCGCGCGGGACGCGCAGGATGCCGGCGTCACGCCGGCCGCAGTCGGCCGGCTCGTGTAGCGCGGCCGTCCCGGACCCGAGCGCGCCGTCGGCGTAGACCTTGGCCCAGCCGGCGCGCAGGGTGGCCCACTGGCCCAACGGGTCCCCGGTCCGCAATCCCAACTGGGCCGCGTTGGAGATCGCGCCCGCCGGGAAACCGATGTTCAACCGCAGCCGGCCGTCGATGCTGCCGGCCAGGCCGGCAAGGGTGGAGAAGGAGTCGCCCAGGGCGGCGTACGGGCCGGTTCCAGCCCCTGCGGTGTAATCGCCCGCCTCGGTGGCTCCACAGATGCCCAGGGCCGCCATCTCGCGCAGGATGGCCTCGAGGGCCGGCGCGAGGGCCTCGCCGCGCGTCTCGGGCACCAGCCCCGCGACCAGGTCGATCGCGGCCTCGCGCAGGATGCCGGTTGGTTCGCCGGACGCATCGCGCTCAATTCGTCCGCCAGCGGGATCGTCAAGGCCACCATGGATGCCGCCCAATCTCAGAGCCGCCCGCGACGCCCACGCGGAATGGCCGTCGTGGCTGGCCAGGAACCCCAGCCGCTCCCCCATCGCCTCGTCCAGCTGGCCCGGATCGAGCGTGGCGAACTGTGCGTCGGACCAACCGCGGCCGATCACCCACTCCGTCGGCCGATGCGTGCCGAGCGCCGATGTCAGGCGCGCGATCACCTCCACACCGTCCGCCGCGCCGTCCAGCGACACCTGCGTCCGAGCCCGCGCCAGGGCGGCCAGGTGCAGGTGACTGTCATGCAGGCCGGGAACGACGGCGGCCCGCCCGGCATCGGTGACCCGCGCGTTGCGCGCGGCCGCGTCGGTGACCTCGCGGCGCGTTCCGGCGCTGACCACCCGGCCCATCGCTATTCCAACGGCCTCGACCACCTGCAGGCCCGACGGCGTGGCCGCCGCCAGCACGCGGCCGCAGACGACGTGATCGGCCCTCGGAGCCTTCACTCGACGTCACCTCCGAAACGTGGCGTCTGGGAAAAATCGCGGGTCGGCGAGAGCGCCGCCATGCGGGCCAGCACCACCGGGACGACCAGCAGCCAATGCGACAGGAACAGGCTGCCGCGGAGCGCACGGCCAACCAGCCCGGCGCCGCGCTCGCCCAGGGCGTGCAGGCCGGCAAGCGCCAGCAGGAACATCCCGAGCAGGTAGCTGGCCACGAGCGAAGCTGGCACCGTCCAATCGGCCGGCCCCGAAGCCAGGGCCAGCACCACGCACGCCAGGAGGGTGAGCAGCAGCAGGGGTGGGACGAAGAACTCGGTGGCGAACGCGAGGAAGTCCACCTTCCGCCCCAGGGGCAGCCGTCCACTCAGCAGCGCCGGCCCGTGCGTGACCAGGCGTCGAATGCTGCCCTCCGCCCATCGCCGTCGTTGCCGCCACAGGGCGCCGATCGTCTCGACCGCCTCCTCGGTCACCTGGACCTCCGGGCCCAGCGCCACGTGCCACCCGTGGACGGCGAGGCGCGTGGACAGCTCAAGGTCCTCGGTGATGGCGGTCGTGGACCATCCTCCGATCGCGTCGAGGACCTCGCGCCGCACGAACATGCCGTTGCCGCGCAGCTCGGCGTTGCCGCCACCGGCCCAGCGACCGCACTGGCTGACGAGGTCCATGACCTGCTCATCGTCCTGGGCGCCGGCCAGCCACGACGATCCCGCGTTGCGTTCGAGACGCCGCACCTGGATCGCGGCCGCAGTCGGGTCGCGCGCCCACGCCCGCGCGACGGCGTCAAGCAGGTGCGGGGTGACGCGCGAATCGGCGTCCATGACCGCGATGATTCTCCCCGCGGCCTGCGGCATGGCCCAGGCCAGCGCGGCACCCTTGGTTCGCGGCCCGTCGGCGGGCGGGCGGCTCAGGACCCGAATGGCGGGGAGGCCGGCGGCCGCGGCGCCGGCGCGCTCCGGCGTGGCATCTCTCGAGGCATCGTCCACCACCAGGACCTCGTGGGCGGCCCCTCCGTCCGCGCCGAGCGCGTTGAGTGCGCCGAGCGAGGCGACCGTACCACCGATGATCGCCGCCTCGTTTCGGGCCGGGACGATGATCGTCACCGGGCCCAGCTCGGCGGGGGGTGGGCCGGCACCATCGTGCATGGCCCGCGCGATGACCGATCGGCCGCGCCAGGCCAGCCAGCCGATGTACGCGACCGATCCGAGGACCGCCACCTGCAGCCCGCGCGCCACGATGGGCACGATCACGGCCATCAGGGCGAGGCCGGCCGACAGGCCGAGGACGCCGATGGCGACGAGCCTAGCCGCCATCGCCGAGGGGCGGAGGTGAGCCCGCTGGCTTCGACGGTGCCTCACGGTCGTGGCGGTGTAATCCAGCGCGCGCGTTGCGTCGCCACGAAGCGACGCCCGCGGCCATCGTCAGCACGCCAAGCACCCCCATCACGATCGGGATGCCCGACCCGGGGAAGAACAGGTTGAGGATGTCGGCCAGCGCCGGCGCTGCCAGCACCGGCAGGAACGAGGCCACTGACAGCAGCGTATTGAGGATGCCGAATATGCGGCCGCGCACGTCGGACGGCAGCTCCTCCTGCAGGGCGGTCTGCGCCGGGATGGCCACGAACGCGTACTGCAGGCCTGCGACGGTGGCGATCACCACCACCACGGCGATGAGGCTGATCAGGGGTGCGATGGCGGGTACCGCGTCCTCGATCGGCCCCACGGCCGCCCCGAACAGCGTGGCGATCGGTCGGATCAGCGCGAGCAGCATCAGTGTGACGCCCATGGCCAGCAGACCTGCGTCGATCACCAGGCGCTTGGGCAGGTAGCGGCCGTAGGAATTGAGGAACAGGATCCCGATCACCGCGCCAAGGCCCGCCGGGCCCATGATGAAGAAGAAGTTCTCCGGCGACAGGCCAAGGATGTCCACCGCAAAGCCCGGCCCGATCGCGCCCAGCACGCCGATCAGGCTCGAGCTGATTCCAAGGTAGGCCAGGCTCCAGGCGATGGCCCGATGGTCGCGCACGAACGCCACGCCCTCGCGCAGCTGCGCCACCAGCTCGCCAACCGCGCGCTCCGCCGCGTCACCGGCCGAGGTCAGCTGGCGCTCGGGCCTGACGTCCGGCAGCGGCAGGATGGCGAGGGCGGCCGCACAGAACATCAGTGCCACCACGATGTAGACCGCAACCGGCCCCAGCACGTTGAGCACCAGCGGCCCCAGGAATCCGAAGCCGATGGCGAACGTGGCGTTGATGGTGAGCACGAAGATCGAGTTGGCTGCCATGAGGTGACGGCGATCCACGATGCGAGGTATCGACGTCAACTCGGCCGGGGCGAAGATGGCCGTGGCGGTGGCCACCACGAAGTTGATCAGGTACACCAGCGGGATGTTTGCCGTGGCGGTGGTCGGCGCCACGACTATGAACGCCGCGATGCCGGCCGCGCGCAGCAGGTTGGTGGCGAGCATGATGACCTTGGCGTTGCTGCGCTCGACCAGCACGCCACCCAGGGTGCTGAACAGCACCGCGGGAACCAGGAAGGTCAGGATCAGGACCGCGACCGCGGTGTCGGATCCGGTCGTGCGCCGCACCGTGGCCATCAGCGCGGCCAGCACCATGTTGCTGGCCAGCTGGCTCAGCGCCTGGGCGGACCACAGGTAGACGAACGACCGATTCTGAAAGACCGTACCCGCGCCCGACAGGTCGCCGGTGTCGGTCTCGGATGGCGGCAGGTCGATGTGCGCCATCGGTCAGGCGGACGGCTCGGGGCCGCGCGCCAGGAACTCGGTGAAGCGACGCTCGACGTCGAGCCGATCCATCAGGATCCGATGGCCGCATCCCGCGCACACCAGGCCGATGTCGGCACCGAGCCGCGTGACTTCCCAGTCTCGGCTGCCGCACGGGTGATCCTTCCGCAGTCGGAGCCGGTCGCCGATCCGCAGGTCCAGCGGGCCGGCCACGATCACTCGACTCCCTCCGCTGCGGTGACCCCGGTGAAGTTGAATGAACCAAGGTGCAGCGCCGGCACGCGCGACGCACCGAAGAACTCTCCGGGCAGCAGCTTGGTCTCGCGGCTGGCGGCGCGCACGTCGCTGAATGCCTCGGGGATCGACTGCGTGAAGCGGAAGTTCAGCAGCGGCCGGCTGATCCGTCCGTCCTCGATCAGGAACGTGCCGTCCTTGGTCATGCCGGTCAGGATCGCCTTCTTGGGGTGCACCGGGTTGATGTAGTGGAAGCGAGTGACCCACACGCCGCGCTTGATCGGCGCCGC
>JADLBB010000190.1 GCA_020848055.1 Chloroflexota bacterium
ACTGCTCGAAGGCGATGCCATCGGTGTCGTAGAAGCTGACGCTGCCGCTGGTGAATGGCAGGGTGGTGAGGGCCAGCGGGTTGCCGGCCACGTCAACCACGCCGGCGGTGGCCTCGACCTGGTAGGCACGGGCCGCCTCCAGGCGCCGCTCGGGGACGATCCGCGCCTCGCGCGCGACAGGGTCGTACTCCACCGTCGCCGGCACGATCGCATCGGTGACGAGATCCCGGATCTGGACGGTCGCCGCGGTCACGTTGGACACGGCCTCGTTGAAGGTGACGGTGGGCTGCACGATGCGGCTGACCCCCGAGGCGCCACTGGGTGGCGAGGTGATGGTGGCGACCGGCGCGACCGTGTCGACGTAGGTGGCGGTGATCGAGTACGGCGCGGTGTTGCCGTTGGCGTACCAGTTGGCGATGCGGACGAGGATCCGCTGCGGCCCGGACACCGTCCATTGGGCCAGCTCGGTGCCGCCTTCCCACTCGAGGTCCACGTGCTTGAGCAGCGTGCCGGAGGTCGAATACAGCTCGACGATCGGGTCGATCGGGATCGGGCTGCGGTTCCACGGGTAGGCGCGGCTGTCGGTGACGCCGGTCACCCGCACGTCGAGGCGCCCAGCGCGACCGATGTCGACCGCGAACCAGTCGACGTCGCCGGCGGGATGGATGGTTGGCCGGACGACCGTCCCCAGGCTGATCTTCACCGCGTCGCTCAGCGAGTTGTTGACCTCGAACTGGTCACCGGTCGACGGCCCCGGCCCGCTCACCGTCGCGCCCACGGCGCGGTAGGCGTTGACCCGGCCGCGTCCGTAGCGGTCATCCCAGCCTGGGTAGCCGAGGTCGTCCGAGGTGTTGAGCAGGCGACCCACGATCTGCGATGGCGTCCACGTCGGGAACTTGGCCCGGATGAGCGCGACGACGCCGGCGACGTTGGGCGTGGCGAAGCTCGTGCCGCTGATGTACGTGTGCTCGCCCCACGTGTTGTGATCGGCGTACGTGCACTCGTAGCAGTTGGTAGTGCGCACCGACGCGCCCGGCGCGCTGACATCGACCTTTGGGCCCCAGCTCGACCAATTGGCGAACTCGTCCTCCGCCTGGGTGGCGCTGACGGAAACGATGTTGTCGAAGCTGGCCGGGTAGTACTCCTCGGAGCGTCGATTGTTGCCGGCGGCACCCACCAACACGACGCCCTTGTCCCAGGCGTAGTTCACCGCGTCCTGCACCAGCTGCGAGTACGGGAAGCCACCGACGCTCATGTTGATGATCGTGGCACCGTGGTCAGCCGCCCACCGAATGCCGTTCATCAGGTCGGCCGTGCTCCCGGAGCCGGTACCGTCCATGATCTTGACCGGCATCACCTTGTCGGTCCAGCTCACACCCGCCGTGCCGTACCCGTCGTTGGCGTTCGCCGCGATGACGCCGGCGACCCACGTGCCGTGGCCGTTGTCGTCGCTGGGGTCGTCGTCATCGTTGACGAAATCGTGACCGGCCACCAGCCGGCCAACCAGGTCGGGGTGGTCGAGCTGGGCGCCGGTGTCCAGGACGGCGAGGACGCCGCCGCCGCCGGTCGTGATGCTCCAGGCATCGCGGACGCGCATCTGGTCGAGCGAGTACTGGTCGGCGGTCAGCGGATCGTTGACGGCGACCGCTGCTCCGCCCGCCAGTTCGACGCGGTAGTTCGGCTCAGCCGCGGCCACGGCCGGATCGGTCCGCAGCTCGGCCAGGACATCGGCCACCGGGCGGCCATCGGTCGAGACGATGAATGGGAGGCCGTCACCCTCGGCCACTCGCTCGGGCAGCAGCCGCAGGCCGCGGCTGCGGATTGACTCGTCCCCGGCCCCGGGCCGCAGCTGCACCACGACCTGCCCCGGAATGATCGCACCAAGCGCCGGGGCGGCAGGCTGCTCCTTGGCCGCCGTTGGCGACGCTGGATCCTCGGCCACGACCGGCGCGGCCGTGGCGACGACCAGCAACATGGCCAGGACGGTCGAGGTGGCTCGGGACACGGCAGGTGGACTCCGGTGTGGTTCGCAAGGGACGCCGATCGCCCGCGTCCAGCGTGGCGCGGACCGCCCAACCGTACGACGAGCACCCGTCGGCGACGAGGGTGACCATCGTTCGAGGCCGCGCCCGGACCGATGGGCTAGTGAGCGGCGTCCAGCAGTTCGAGCAGGCGAGGGGTGGCTGCCGCGACCGCCCGTCCGCGGTGGCTCAACGCATCCTTTTCGCCCTCCGGCAGCTCGGCCGTGGTCAGGCCGCGGGGCAGCAGGAAGATCGGGTCGTATCCGAAGCCGCCGGTCCCGCGCGGAGCCGCCGCCACCTCGCCATCCACGATGCCGGTGAACAGCTCGACCGCATCGTGGTCGCCGGAGTTCGCGATCGCCAGCGCGCAGACCATCCTGGCCCGCCGGTCGGTCGCGCCGGCCAGCGCCTCGACCAGGCTGGCCGCCTTGTCCGGGCCGCCCCAGCGGGCGCTGCGCACGCCTGGACCCCAGTCGAGCGCGGCGACCTCGATGCCCGAGTCATCGGCCACGGTCAACACGCCCGAGGCGGCGGCGTATGCGACGGCCTTGGCTTTGGCGTTGGCGGCGTACGTGTCGTACGGCTCGGCCACGTCCAGGTCGATTCCCAGGTCGGCGGGCACGACCAACTCGGCGGGCAGATGCGCCAGCAGGCGGCGGAACTCGCGCTGCTTGCCTGGGTTGGTGGTCGCGATGAGCAGGCGGGTCACTCGCCGCGGGGCGCGTCGATCGCCGATTGCTGCAGCGTGAACAGTTGCCGGATGCCGGCCGCGGCAAGATCGATCATGGCGTCCATCTGTGGGCGGCTGAAGGCTCCGTGCTCGGCGGTGCCCTGCACCTCGATCAGCCTGTCGTCGTTGACCATGACCACGTTGAAGTCCACCTCGGCCGTCGAGTCCTCGCTGTAGTCGAGGTCGAGGTAGGTCTGGCCGTTGACCAGCCCAACGCTGACCGCGGCCACCTGGCCGGTCAGCAGATGCCCCATCCCGAATCGGTTGAGCGCCCGGGCCAGCGCGACGTAGGCGCCGGTGATGCTGGCGGTGCGCGTGCCGCCATCGGCCTGGATCACGTCGCAATCGAGCGTGATCGTGCGCTCGCCGAGCTTGGCCATGTCCACCACGCCGCGCAGCGAACGACCGATCAGGCGCTGGATCTCGTGCGTGCGTCCGCCGATCGAGCCGCGCGAGGCCTCGCGCTGGCTGCGCTCGGTCCCGGCCCTCGGCAGCATGCTGTACTCGGCGGTCACCCAGCCACGGCCCTTGCCGCGCATCCAGCCCGGCACGCGGTCCTCGATGCTGGCGGCGCACAGCACGCGCGTGTCGCCGACCCGGATCAGGACCGAACCTTCGGCGAACTTGAGGTAGTCGGGCACGATCTTGACCGGCCGCAGCTGGTTGGGGACGCGGCCGTCGTTGCGCCGTCCGCCGGCGGCCGGAGTGGTCGTGGGTGTCGAGGTGGTCGTCATCAGACGACCGATTCTACCGAGCGCGGTGGCGTCCGACCGTCGGCATCGCCCCGATCAGTTGAAGGCGCGCTCGATGTAGGCGGCCATCTGTTCGCGGCTGACGCCCCAGCCGGGGCAGTAGCCGCCACCCCCGCAGCCGGTGACGATGCCGGCGGCTGCCAGCCGGTTGATGGAGTCCTCGTGCATCGAGCCGTTGTCGTCATTGAAGAAGTCGGTCGAGGTCGGCGGAAGCGCCAGGGCCCGCGCCAGGAAGCTCGCCATCTCACCGCGGCTCACGTACCCCGACGGGCAGAACCGATCTCCGCCACAGCCGAGGGTGATGCCCGCCTCGGTGAGGCGATTGATGTTCTCCTGGTGGACGCTCGCGCCGTCGTCGGCGAAGTGGTCGGCGGACGCCGGCGGCAGGTTCATGGCGCGCGCCAGGAAACTGGCCATCTGCTCGCGCGTGACGGTCGGGATCGGGCAATACAGCGCCGGAGCGCAACCCGAGGCGATCTTCTCACCGACCAGCCACTCGATCTCGGCACGGAACGGGGAGCCGGCTATGTCGCTGAACGTCGGTGGCGTCGACGTGCCGCAGACCTTGACGAACACCATCACCCCGTACCAGGTGCTTCCGGCCTTGGCTCGGCTGCCACCGGCGTGGGTGAAGTCGCCGAGCATGATGGCCCGGTGGCCGTCCGAGTGGAACCACTGGTCGCCGAACGACGCAGGCGTACCGGTCGAGTTGTACGCCACGATCTCGCCCACCCGGCTCCAGCAGATGCCCGCCGATTCCAGCCGACCGATCACGTAGTCCAGGTCGTGGCCGAGGGCCCGGTCGGCGGCCAGCACCTTGCCGCGCTCGACGGCGATGTCGTCAATGACCGCGTTGAAGCCCACGGGCGCAAGGCCCGCATCGGCCCGGTAGCCGTTCGCGACGGCAATGAACTCCGATCCACTATCGGCCGCCGCCGGCGCCGGCGCGGGGACCAGGGCCGCGACGGACAGCAGCATGGCGGCTGTCAGGGAGGTCAGGAACGAACGGTTGGATCGAATGGTTCTGCGCTCCTGGGCGGCAATTCGGCGTGGTCCACCACCATAGCGCCGGCCGCGTCGCCACGGCATGGCCCGATGGAACCGGTGGCCGGGGGACTTCAGGACGCCAGCGCTCGCTGCAGGAAGGCTGCCATCTGCTCGCGCAGCACCGGTGCGTTCGGGCAGAACGAGGTTGGCGTGCAGCCGGTGGTGATGCCCGACTCGGCCAGCGCGTTGATGGCCGCCTCGTGGACGCTGCCGGCATCGTCGTCGAAGTGGTCCGTGGCGGCCGGCGGCAGGTGAAGGGCACGCACCAGGAACGAGGCCATCTCAGCTCGCGTCACCGAGCGCGAGGGACAGTAGCGGTCCGCCTCGCAGCCGACCGTGATGCCGGCCGATGCGACGCGGTTGATGTTGAGCTCGTGCATGTTGCCCGCGTCGTCGCTGAAATGGTCGATCGACGTGTCGGGCAGGCCGAAGGCGCGGAACAGGAAGCTCGCCATCTCGT
The DNA here is from genome assembly GCA_020848055.1 of Chloroflexota bacterium. GTDB lineage: Bacteria > Chloroflexota > Limnocylindria > QHBO01 > QHBO01 > JACDBZ01. The sequence goes on from JADLBB010000190.1 coordinate 5,011, forward strand.
CGCGCTTGACCGGCGCGGTCGGGCAGAAGCGCCCGTCGCCGCAACCGGCGCTGATGCCCTGGTCGGAGAGCCACACGATCGCCTGCCAGTGCAGCGAGTCGTCGATGTCGGTGAAGGGCAGCGCCAGCAGGTTCTGGCCGATCGTGTTCCACAGCTCGTAGCGGCCCGCATCCATCAGCAGGTGCCAGATGCCGACGCCGCGCAGTTCGTGCTGGTTGACCAGGTCGTACTTGACGTCGAGGGACTGTGGGTCGTCGTAGTAGGCCTGGACCTGCGCGTCGTAGGTCTCGCTGGCGTACGTGTACCACGCCACCTGCCCGGCCGGATCCCAGCGGCGCCCGTTCGCCTCGGCCCCGGTGCGCGCCGAGTTGTACGGAATCGCCCAGCTGGCCACGGTGCAGGTGCCCGTGCTCTTGCAGGTCCGACCGTTGAGTTCGTCTCCGGTCGTGGTCCAGGCCCGGCCGTAGTAGGGCACGCCCCAGATGAGCCGCGACGCCGGCACCGCGTCCAGGAAGTCGGCCATCGCGGTGTCGACGTCGAGGGCATACGGGCTGACGATCGGCGCCACGCCGCCGGCGTGCGTTGACCCGGACCAGTTGAGGTCGTAGCCCATGGCCATGATCGCGTCCGCCGCGCCGTCAGCCACCAGGGCGGGCAGGTCGTAGCCCTCATCCCAGCTGGCCGCCCCACCGGTCACCGCCACGGTCAGCTCGGCCGCCGGGCCGAGGGCCGTCCGCACGTCCCGCACGAAGGCGGTGTACGCCGTCTGCAGCGAGTTGGGCATCGGTTCGAAGTCGAGGTTGACGCCATCGGCGTTGCGCGCCGAGACCGTCGTGGCAATCTCGTTGGCGAGCGCCGTGCGCAGCGACGGGCTGTTCAGCAGCGCGGACATCGAGGTGTAGTTGCCGTCCCAGGCCATCATCGTGACGGTCAGCACGACCTTGACGCCCTCGGCGTGGGCCTGGTTGATGACATCGGTCATGAGGGAGCTCGCCCAGGCCGACCACGTGGTCCCCGACCTGGTCAGCGTCCCGTCGGAGCGTGCGGCCAGGCCGAAATAGGCGATGGTCGAGACCCGGTCGTAGTTCATGGACGGGAGCAGTTCGGACGTCACGGCCCAGTACGGCAGGTAGCCGAGCACCACGCGGGAGAGTCCGTTGGGGAGCCCTCCCGCGGCGGCCAATGGATCCATGGTTCCCGCCTGGCGCAGCGGTTCCGGCCGCGAACCGGGCCTGAAGGCCAGGTGCAGGCGGCCCGGATCGGCAGCCAGCTCGGCCGACATCTCCGCGGCCATCTCGGCATGGATCGAGCCCTCGCCCGCCGGCACGCTGCCGGACGTGGCTGGAGTAGCGCCCGGCGGGTCGGCCGCCAGCGCCGGCACGACGAACGCGCCGAGCAGTGCGACAAGGGCGATCGAGACCGATCGTCGAATGCGTTGCATTGGACCCGGAGAGCCTACCCCGTTCTCGACCGGCCTGGGCTGGCCCGGCCTATGGCGCCAGCGCCCGGTGCAGGAAGGCGGCCATCTCGGCGCGCGTCACGTGGTCGGCCGGGCAGTATCGGCCCGCCTCGCAGCCGGTCGTGATGCCCGCCTCGGCGAAGCTGTTGATATCGGCCTCGGCCGCGATGCCGTCGTCGTCCCAGAAGTGGTCGGTCTCGGTGCCCGCCAATGCGAGAGCGCGGCGGATGAAACTCGCCATCTCCGAGCGCTGCACCTTCTCGTACGGACAGAACTTGCCCATGCCGCAACCACCGGTCACGCCGGCAGCCGCCAACCGATTGATGTCGGGCTCGGCCGGGCTGGCACCGTCATCCCAGAAGTAATCGGTCGAGGCCATCTGCAGGTCGAGCGCGCGGACCAGGAAGCTGGCCATCTGGGCGCGGGTTACGTCGGCGTCGGGGCAGAACATGCCGCTTCCGCATCCCTGCGTGGTGCCCGATTCGGCGAGCCAGACGATGTCGGCGTAGAACGGCGAGCCGTAGACGTCGAAGAACGGGGCGCTGCCGCCCGAAGGCGTCCGTGACGGGTCGCCGGCGAAGGCGTACCAGTAGTCGGGGTCCCCGAAATGCATGCTCGGCCCAAGCTCCGTGCTCTGGACCCAGACCTCCGCACCGTTGATGTCGGGATGATCCATCTTCGTCAGCGTTTCCGGCGAGTAGCCCTCGCCCTGGGCGAAGATCTCGCCGAACGGCGTGCCCGATTCGGTCAGCACGCGCTCGACGATGTCATCGGCGTCGCCGTAGGC
>JADLBB010000191.1 GCA_020848055.1 Chloroflexota bacterium
CGACCGCATCGGCGCGGCGCAGGGCGAACAGCAGCTCGCGGTCGGTTCGGTGGGTGCGCCTGATGAAGCGCCGCACGGCCGCATCGGTCCATTCGGGTCGGTAGTCGTACATGTGGTGCTCGATGACAGCGATGATCCGGTCGGCGCGCTCACGACCGAAGCGCAGGCGTCGCAATACGTCGCCGGCCAGTCCGGCGCCGACCGCGGCGTGACCGAGGAAATGGCCGTCGCGGCCGGTGGTGGCCTTGCCCAGGTCATGCAGCAGGGTCGCCAGCCGGAGGTCGCGCGGGCCATCGGGGGGTGCCACATCCACCGCCCGCAGGGTGTGATCCAGGGCGTCGCCGGCAACGCGCTTGTGCTGTGCCACCCCGCGCAGCGCCGCCAGTTCGGGCAGGATCACCACCAGCAGCCCGAGCCGCTCGAGCCAGCCGACGGCCCGCGACGGCACCGGATCCCCGAGCATGCGCAGCAACTCGTCGCCCAGGCGCTCGCCGGAGACCGATGCGGCGCCCGGCGCCATCTCGACGATCGCCGCGCGGGTGGCGGGCTCGATGTCGAGGTCGAAGCGACCCGCGAGGCGCGCGGCGCGTACGAGGCGCAGCGCGTCCTCGGCGAAGCGCTGGCGGGGGTCCCCCACCGCGCGCAGGATTCGCGCATCGAGGTCGGCCTGACCGTCGAAAGAGTCGATCAGCCGGCCGCGGCCGTGCGGCAGGTCCAGCGGCAGCCAGGCCATGGCGTTGATCGTGAAGTCGCGGCGCGCCAGGTCGTCGGCCAGCGAGACGCCAAAGCGGACGTCGTCGGGACGGCGCAGGTCGCGATAGGCGGACTCGGCCCGATAGGAGGTGACCTCCACGTCCGGCGTGCCGTGCACCGTCACCGTCCCGAACCGGTTCTCCCACGTCGCCTGCCCGAACAGCTCGGCCACCTCCTGCGGGCGGGCCGAGGTCGCCGCGTCCCAATCGGCGATGGCGACGCCGAGCAGCGAGTCGCGCACGCAGCCTCCGACCAGGACCGCCTCGTGACCGGCGGCGCCGAGCGCCTGAAGGACCCCGGCCACGTCGGACGGGATGTCGCCGATGACCAGTTCGCGATCCGGAGCCACCGGCTCGCCTAGCTCGGGTCGAGGAACAGGAACGTCCGCCACGCGTCGTTGCGCTCGTCGGCGAGATAGCCGCCGAACAGGTAGCGCAGGTCGGCCCGCGGCGCGCGGGGCTCGTGCAGCAGGTGCATGCGCGCCTCGGTCACGGTCTTGCCGCCCTTGCGATGGTTGCAGGCGCGGCAGGCGGCCACCAGGTTCTCCCATTCGTGGCGACCACCGCGGTGCTTGGGCATGACGTGGTCGAGCGTCAGGTCGCGGCTCGTCCTGCCGCAGTACTGGCAGGTGTGATGATCGCGAATGAAGACCTCGCGCCGCGAGAGCCGGATGCGTGGCCGCGGCCGGCGGACGTGGTACTGCAGCCGGATGACCGACGGCGCGGGGTACGTGACGGTCGGCGTGTGGATGACCTGGTGGTTGTTGGCCAACAGTTCGGCCTTGGACGCCCCGAGCAGCCGGAACGCCCGCCTGATGTCGCAGACGTTGAGTGGTTCGTAGTTCTGGTTGAGCACCAGCACCGCGGCGTTGATCATCGAACCGGTCCTTCCGCCGCCGATGATAGCAACGCGCGGCCGCGCCGTCGGTGGCGGCTCAGGCCGATCGTCCAACCGGATCCGGGAGGTGGCTGTGAACGATTCGGCGGGCTTCCTCCGCCGAACCGGCCGCGCAGGCGCGCTCGGCGAGGTCGGCGGCCTCCGCCAGGGTCACCGCCCGCAGGGCGCCCTTGACCGCTCCGAACGTGACAGGGTCCATCGACAGCTCGTCGATGCCCATGCCCGCCAGCACCACGGCGCTGGAGCGGTCGCCCGCCATCTCGCCGCACACGGCAACCGGGATCCTCGCCGCGTGGCCGGCATCGACCACCTCGCGGATGGCGCGCAGCACGGCCGGATGCATCGGGTCGTGACGCCGACCGAGGGCCGCATTGGTCCGGTCCGCCGCCATCAGGTACTGCGTCAGGTCGTTGGTGCCGATGCTGAAGAAGTCCACGGCGGCGGCCAACTGGTCGGCCATGAACACGGCGGAGGGCAGCTCGACCATGATCCCCAGCCTGACCGAGGCGGGCGGCTCCCCGGCGGACGCTTCGGCCAGCAGATCGCGCACCACGGCGACGTCGGCGAGGTCGGCGATCATGGGCGCCATGATCCACGCGTCGGCCCCTTCGGCTGCCGCGGCGCGCACGATGGCGCGCAGCTGGTCCACCAGCAGCGCGCGGTTGCTCCCGGCCAGCCGAATGCCGCGCACGCCAAGGAACGGGTTCTCCTCGCGCTCCAGCCGGACGTAGGGCAGCGGCTTGTCGCCCCCGACGTCGAGCATGCGGAAGACCACTGGCATTCCGGGGAAGGCGGCCAGCACGCGTGCATACTCGGCGGCCTGCACGTCCACCGGCGGTGGGACCACGCGACTCATGAACAGGAACTCGGTCCGGAACAGGCCGACTCCCTCGGCGCCCGCCCCGGCGGCGACCACGGCCTCCTGCGGGATGCCGATGTTGGCGCCGAGCATGACGCGGTGACCGTCCGAGGTGGAAAGTGGCAGTTCGCGCAGCGCGGCCTCCGCCTCGACGACGTGCTGGCGCGCCAGCCTGGCCAGCTCGAGCGACTCCAGGTCGTCCGATCCCGGATCCACGACGACCTCGCCGCTGTCGCCGTTGATCCCGATGCTGCCGGCGCCGGCCGCCGCGTCGAGCAGGCCCGCCACGCCCACCACCGCGGGGATCCCGAGCGCGCGGGCCAGGATGGCGGCGTGGGCCGTGCGCGTGCCGGCCTCCAGGGCGATCCCGACCAGCATCTCCGGGTCGAGCTCGGCGGTCACCGATGGCGGCAGGTCCACCGCCACGGCCACGCTGCGTCGCTCGAGCGGCGCCACGACCAAGCCGCGGATGGCGCGCGCGATTCGCTCGGCCACGTCGATGACATCGGCCGCGCGGGCGGCGAGGATCTCGTCGTCGAGTCCAGCCAGCAGGGCCGCCATCTCGCTCCCGGCGGCTACGATCGCCGCCGAGGCGGTCGCGCCCCCGGCCACGTGGCGCTCCGCGGCGGCCATCAGCTCGGGGTCGGCGGCCATCAGCGACTGCGCATCGAAGATGCCGGCCTCCTCGTCACGCCCCAGGGCGCGCAGGCGACCGGCCAGGACGGCCAGCTGCTCCTGGGCGAGGTCGGTTGCCGCGGCCAGCCCGAGCACCTCGGACCCACCCTGGGGCGGCTGGTAGGTCCAGGGCGCGGCGATCGCCACGCCGGGGGCGGCGGCCACCCCGGACAGGGCGTGCCTCACCCCGGCTCCGGTGGACCGAGGTCCTCCCCCAGGCCCGATTCGACCAGGGCCCGCAGCGCCTCGACGGCGGCCTCGGCCTGATCGCCCTCCGCGCTGATCAGGATCTCGTGGCCGCGCGCGACGCCGAGCGCCAGGATGCCGAGCAGGCTGTTGGCCGCGCTCGTGCGGTCCGGGTCGCGGGTCAGGTTGGTGACGCGCACTGCGGCCGGAAGCCCGGCGGCGGCCCTGACGAACGTCGCGGCCGGTCGCGCGTGCAGTCCCGACGGATTGCGAACGATGAGCTTCACCTCGGCCATGCCCGCAGTATGGCCGACAGCGACGTCGAGCGGAAGGACCCCGCGTCCGTCACGGGGTCCGGCGGGTCATCCGACGCCTGGACGAGTACAATCGGTGACCGATCCGGAGCGGGGTCTCGCCCGCATCGGTCCTTTGGAAGGCGTGAACAAGTGACGACCATCGAACGAAGCACCTGGGCCACCAAGGTCGGCCTGGCCCGCATGCTGGCCGGCGGCGTGATCATGGACGTCGTCACGGCCGAGCACGCGCGCATCGCCGAGGAGGCCGGCGCCGTGGCGGTCATGGCGCTCGAGCGCGTGCCGTCGGACATTCGCAAGTTCGGCGGCGTGGCGCGCATGAGCGATCCCAAGCTGATCAACGAGATAAAGGCAGCGGTCAGCATCCCGGTCATGGCCAAGTGCCGCATCGGCCACTTCGCCGAGGCGCAGGTGCTCGAGAGCCTCGAGGTGGACTACATCGACGAGTCCGAGGTCCTGACCCCCGCCGACGAGGAGCACCACATCGACAAGCACGTCTTCAAGGTGCCGTTCGTGTGCGGCTGCCGCGACCTGGGCGAGGCGCTGCGCCGCATCGGCGAGGGCGCGGCCATGATCCGGACCAAGGGCGAGGCGGGCACCGGCGACATCGTCGAGGCGGTGCGCCACATGCGCGCGGTGCAGGCCGGCATCCGGCGCCTGGCCTCCATGCGGGACGACGAGCTGTTCGCGGCGGCCAAGGAGCTGCGTGCGCCGTACGAGGTGGTCAAGCAGACCGCGGAGCTCGGCGCATTGCCGGTCCCCAACTTCTCCGCCGGTGGCGTCGCCACCCCGGCCGATGCGAGCCTTATGCGCCAACTGGGCGCCGAGGCCGTGTTCGTCGGCAGCGGCATCTTCAAGAGCGAGGACCCCGAGCGCTACGCGAAGGCCATCGTCAGGGCCACCACCCACTTCGACAACCCCGACATCCTGGCCGAGGTCAGCACCGGCCTGGGCGCCCCGATGCTGGGCATCAGCTCGGGCGAGATCCCGCCGGAGGAGCGCCTCGCCGTCCGCGGCTGGTAGGCCGATGAGCCAACCGGACCGCCCGCGGCGGATCGGCGTCCTGGCGGTCCAGGGCGCGGTACGCGAGCACGTTGCGGCCATCACCGACATCGGCGCCGTGCCGGTCGAGGTGCGCCTGCCGCGCGACCTGGTGGACCTCGACGCGCTGGTGCTGCCCGGCGGCGAGTCCACCACCATGCGCCGCATGATCGACGCCTACGGCCTGCGCGAGCCGGTTCGGGCCATGGCCGCGGGCGGCTCGCCGGTACTGGGCACCTGCGCGGGGATGATCCTGCTCGCGTCGGGCATCGACGACGGCGACGAGCCGGTCCTCGCGGCCCTTGACATCGCCGTCAGGCGCAATGCCTACGGCCGGCAGCTGGACTCCTTCGAGGCGGACCTCGAAGTGCCGGCCATCGGCCCCGAGCCGCTGCACGCGGTCTTCATCCGCGCGCCGGTGGTGACCGATATCGGCGCCGGTGTCGAGGTGCTGGCCCGTGATCCGGACGGGAGGCCGGTGGCCGTGCGACAGGGACGCGTGCTGGCGACGGCCTTCCACCCCGAGCTCACCACCGATCGCCGCATCCACCGCCTGCTGCTGACATCGATCGAGGCACCGGCGGAGCGCCCGGCGTGATCGATGACGGCCAGCACATCCGCAGCGCGCGGCTGACCGACCGGCAGGCGCTGGCCGACCTGTCGCGACGGGTTCACGCCTCGGCCGACGCCCAGCGACGCAGCCTCGGCATCCCGACTCCGTCCGGCGAGGCGACGTCGATCAGCCTGTCGGCGCTGATGCCCTCGTGGCTGCCGCTGCGAACCCCCTCGGTGCACATGGTCGCCGAGGTGGACGGCCAGCTCGTGGCCAGCTGCCGCGCGGTCGAGGAGCCGCACCGCGACGATTGGGTCATCACCGAGCTCGACGCCGACGATGGACCGATGGCCGCCGAGATCCGCTGGTCCCTGCTCGGCGCGGTCGTCGAGGAGGGCACGCGGCGCGAGGTCGGTCGCTTCCACGTCGCCTGCGCCGACGTGCGCGAGAACCTCGAGTTGTTCGGCCAGTCCGGCTTCACGGCATACGCGCAGGAGGAGATCTGGTGGCGCGCTCCCGAGGCCACGCGCGGCGCGCGCGGCTGGATGCGGTCCGTGCTGGGACGCGATCGGCCGCGCGCACGGCGTGACGGAACGGCCGCCGACCTGCCAGCCATCATGCCGGCCGGCGCTCCGGACGCCTGGCACATCTTCGACCTGTGGACCCACGCCACGCCGCCGGCCATCGCCCGCATCGAGGGTTATCAGGCGGCCGACTGGGAGGACGTCGGCAACGAGGCCATCGTGCCGCGCTCGGCACTCAACCCGATCCTGCACTTCACCGACGTGGCGGCCTGGTTCCTGCCCTTCGACCAACGGGCGGGCGCGTTCGCGCAGCACGGGACCTGCAAGGGCGCGCCGCACTACCTTCGCTTCCTGGTGCGCGACGGCATCGATGGTGCGGCCTTCCTGCGCGCCGCCCTGGCGCGCATCGGTCCGGATGCGGCGGCTGCAGGCATCCTGGCCCCGGTGCGAACATACGAGGCGGCCGGCGCGCGCGCCGCCGACGAGGTCGGCTTCGAGCCCATCGGTCGGGTCACGTTGCTGACCCGTGAGGTGCGCGCGCAGCTCCGACAACCGGCCATGATCCCGGCCACGACGCGGTGAAGTGGCAGCCCTGATCGAGAGGTGACGAAACCAGTGCAACGGCGCGAGACGACCGACGACCTCGAGGCCCTCATGGCGGCACTGCCGCCGGAGGTTGTCGCGCGCCTCGGGGCCCTGGCCAACCGGACCGACCTGCTTGAGGTGGTGATGGACCTCGGCCGGCGGCCGGAGGCACGCTTCACCACCGGCGAGGAGGCGCTCCTCGACCGCGAGGTGACCGAGGCCGACATCGCCCACGTCATCGACCACATCGGCGCATTCGGCGACGACAACCGCGCCGGGATCGAGCGCACCCTGCATCGGATCAGCGCCATCCGCAACCGCAACGGAAAGGTCGTGGGGCTCACCTGCCGCATCGGGCGCGCCGTCTTCGGGACCATCGACATCATCCGCGACATGGTCGAGGGCGGCCAATCGGTGCTGCTGCTCGGCCGGCCCGGGGTGGGGAAGACCACCATGCTGCGCGAGGTGGCTCGAGTCCTGGCCGATGACCTCGGCAAGCGGGTCATCGTGGTCGACACCTCCAACGAGATCGCCGGCGACGGCGACATCCCGCACCCAGGCATCGGCGATGCGCGGCGCATGCAGGTCCGCACCCCGACCCATCAGCACGCGGTGATGATCGAGGCCGTCGAGAACCACATGCCCGAGGTCATCGTCATCGACGAGATCGGGACCGAGTTGGAGGCGGCCGCGGCCCGCACCATCGCCGAGCGCGGCGTACAGCTGGTCGGCACCGCCCACGGCAACACGCTCGACAACCTGATGCTCAACCCGACCCTGTCGGACCTCGTCGGCGGGATCGCGCCGGTGACCCTTGGTGACGAGGAGGCCCGGCGCCGCGGCACGCAGAAGACGGTGCTGGAGCGCAAGGCGCCCCCGACGTTCGACGTGCTGGTGGAGATCGTCGAGCGCGACAGCGTCATCGTCCATCGCAACGTGGCCGAGACGGTGGACGCCATCCTGCGCGGCCACATGGTCCCGCCGGAGGCGCGTTTCCGTGACCCCTCGGGGGCCGTGCGGTCGCAGACCAAGTACGACTATCGCCTGAGCGA
>JADLBB010000192.1 GCA_020848055.1 Chloroflexota bacterium
CAGTGGTTGAGGAGATCGACGAAGTGGCCGGCGCCTTCGACGACGCCTTGCACGCGCTGCTGGCGGCGATCGACGGCGTCGCCGCCACCGCGGCATCCGTCACGGCGCTGGCCGAGCGCGCCGGGCAGCTAGCCGCATCGCTGCCCGAGGAGCAGGCCAGCGCGCGGCGGGTGGCCAACGCAGCGGTAATCCACGCACGCGCGCTGGAGCGCCAGGTGGACCGCCTCGTCGACGCGACGACGGCCTGTCCGCTGCCGCCCGCCACACCGAGCGGCCGCGATCAGAGACCAACCGAATGAGCGACCATGAGCGCGGACGCGGGCTCAGCGGCGGCGCTCATGGAGGACGGCCGCCAGACGCTCGATACCAAGGCGCGGGCTGGTGAGCAGCGGCACCGTTCGGTCGCCGGCGGTGATGGCCGACCCTTCTACGGCGCGCGTCATCGACGCCTGTGCCAGCACGATAACGTCGGCCCAGTTCGCCAGCTCGGCCAGTGCGGCGCGAACCCGGCGATCGTGCTCGGCCGGGTCGCTGGCCAGGAGTGCGAACGCGCCCTCGGCCAGGCCGGTGCGCACCTCGATGTCACGCCCAGCACGCGCGGCTGCCGCGCGGACCAGATCGCTGGTCGGCCCCAGCGTCGTCGGCAGCGTGGCCGCCACGCCAACACGCTGCCCGCGCCGCACCGCCTCCTCGGCCATGGCCATGTCGATGCGCAGGACCGGTGTCGGCCCGCCATCCATTCCATCAGCTGCGGGTCCGACCGACGAGCAGGTCAGGACGACGGCGTTCACCTCGTCGGTGCGGACGGCAGCCGCCTGCTCGGCGAAGCGGCGGCGGACGGCATCAGTCAGCGTGCCGGCCGCGATCGTGTCCTGCAGCAGCGACTCGTCGACAATGTGCTCGACGGCCACGCCGGGAAGCAACTCGTCGGCCAACTCCTGAAAGCGGGCTGGATTCGCGCTCGTCGTGTGGATCATCACCACGCGCGGCGTGGCCTGGTCACCGGCGGTGGGCGATGCCATGGAACCTCCTTGCGTGGGCGGCGGCGCTCAGTGCGAGCCGTGCTCTTCCGGTTGCGCGTCGCGCACGACCTGCCAGAGCGCCTCCATCTGGACGGCAGTCAGGTGGCAGATGAGGACCGGCGCCAGCTCGCCCTCGTCGAGCAGGAAGGTGACGCCGGAGTCGTCCATCTCCGGGTCGGCGAAGGCCTCCACCTCGTCGGCCTCAATCACCGTCTCCAACAGCGGCGGCATCGATGGTGGAGCGGGAAAGGGTGGCCGGGTCAGCGCGCGCGCCTCGCGCGCGGCCTGGCCGATCGCGTCCATCACCTCGTCGCGGCGGGTGCCACCGTCGATGAGGATCACCAGAATACCGACGCGCCCGTCCTCGAAGCGAATGTGCAGGTCACGCCCGGACTCGTCGAGGTGGGCCTCGATGACGCGCGGGTTGACGATGTGGTAGACATCGGGCGGTAATGGTGGCGCGTCCTCGCCGCCACTCCCGCGCTGGGCGTGGCCGGCCAGCACCAGTCCCATCGCCTGACCCCAACGGGCGATGCGGGCGACGACCGCATCCGGCAAGTTCAGGTCGCGGAACTCGGCTGCCGTGGCGGCGTGCAGCACCTGGATGAAGCCGGCATCCTCGTCATCGGTGCGCGAGGCCAGGAATTCAGCGGCCTCGTGCAGTTGCGCCCGCAGCGCCTCAGACTCGCCGGAGGCGCTGGACGCGCCGCCGCGCAGGAAATGCCGGATGCGCCGCGCCAGCGCTTCCTGCTCCTCCTCCCGGTTGCGCTCGCCACGCCGCTCGGACCCACGCCCGCGCTCGCGGCTCGAGCCGCTCCGCTCCCGCTCGTCCGGCATGACCGCCTCCGTTCCCGTCGCGCTCGCACATCGCGCGGTGCGTGCGGCGCCCCGCGCCCCCGCGCCTGTGGCGTACATGGTACCATCTTCAAGCACCGCTCAGATGACCGCCGCGTCACCCTTGGGTCACGCGGCCCCGCCGTCGCTGCCGGCTGGCCGATGGTCGCCGCGACCGTGCTACGACAACAGGGAGGTCGGCATGGACGAGGAGAACCAGGGTGCGGTGGCCGGCTGGACCTTCTTCTGGACGCTGTTTGGCTTCAAGGTCGTCACCGCCATCGTCATCTTCATCCTGCAGCCCTCTGTCGGCGCCGCTGTGTTCCTGATAGTCTTCCATTGGTTCTGGTTTGTCCCCATCATCGGCCTGGGCCTGGCGGCCGTGGCCGGCTGGCGGCGACTGGCCCGCGCACGCGCCCGCCGGCGGCAACTCGTGCGCGCCGAGTTCATGCTGGATGAGGCGTGACGATCCGCTTCACCCGCCGGCCGACACCGGTCGCCAGGGCACGTCGTCAACGCCAGCGCGGGCGTTCGCGATGCGCGCCACGACAAACAGGTAGTCCGACAGCCGGTTGAGGTACGCCAGCAGCGCCGGCGCGACTGACGCCGAATGGGCCAGCCGCACCACGTCGCGCTCGGCTCGCCGGCAGACGCAGCGCGCCAGGTGCAGCTGCGCCGCGGCCGGCGTGCCACCCGGCAAGATGAAGGTCTGCAGCGGCGGCAGCGTCGCCTCGTGCCGGTCGATCCAGTCCTCCAGGCGCGCGGTCCATCCGGCCGGCACGCGCGGCAGCGCCGCCGTCGCCGAACCGGGCAGGGTGGCCAACTCCGCGCCGACAGTGAACAGGTCGGCCTGCACATGCCCGATCTCGACGCGCACGTCGCCGGCGAGCGGCAGCGTCAGCACCGTGCCGAGGACGGCGTTCAGCTCGTCGACCGCGCCGTAGGCACCGACGCGGTCGTCGCCCTTGGACAAGCGGCCGGGACCCAGCACCTGGGTCGAGCCGTCATCACCGCCGCGCGTGTAAATGCGCATGCTGTCCTCCCTGGCGCGCCCGCTTAACCGGCCGGCTTACTTCCCCTGCCAGCGCGGCGGGCGCTTCTCCAGGAAGGCGCTGACGCCCTCGGCGAAATCCTGGCTCATGTAAGCCGTCTGGACTAGATCATCGCCCATGGCCGTGCGCCGGGCAGCCAGCACACGCCGCACCGCCTCTTTGGTGACCCGGATCGTCAACGGTGCGTTGGCGGCGATCTGCTCGGCCAGCGCCTGCGTGCGCTCGGCCAGTTGCTCGGCCGGAACGACCTCGTTGACCAGGCCGGCGGCGTGCGCCTCAGCCGCCTCGATCATGCGGGCGGTGAAGATCATCTCCTTCATCCGAGCCGGCCCCAGCAAATCGACCAGCCGGTAGACGGTGTTCATCGACAGGCAGTTGCCGAGCGTGCGCGCAATCGGCACACCGAAACGCGCGTCCGGCGAACACAAACGCAGGTCGCAGGCCAGTGCGATGTTCGCCCCACCGCCGACGGCGTAGCCCCGCACCATCGCGATCGTCGGCAGCGCGACTGCCTCGAGCCGGCTGATGACACGGTCCATCCGCTGCTCGTACTCGCGCGCATCCTCCGGGGTCGTGAGTTGACGGAACTGGTTGATGTCGGTGCCGGCCACGAAGGCGCGGTCGCCAGCGCCGGTCAGGACAAGGACGCGCACTGAGTCGTCGGCCTCAATCTCATCGCAGACGGTGGCGATGCGCTCGTACATGGCGTAGGTCATGGCGTTACGCGCCTGGGGCCGGTTGAAGGTCAGCCAGGCGACGGCGCCTCGCCGCTCGAAGAGGGTGTCGCTGTCGCTAATCTCCACCGGCTCCTCCACTGCGAGCGCCAAGGGACGTCGAGGCCGGCCACGGCGCGGCGGGCTACAGGCTGATCACCTGATCGGGCGGATTGCCGGCCAGGGCAGCGTACAGGTCCGGGAAGCAGCCAACCTGGACGCCGGCTACCGTGTTGGTGGGCCGACAGTTGCCGACCTCGCCCTCGGCCAGGCCACGCTCGAGCGCGCACTGGTCGCACAGCATCAGCAAGATACCCTGATCCCGAGCGACCCGGCCTAATCGCTCGCCGAGCGAGTCGCCTTCACGCAGTAGATAGGTATTATCATCGAAGAACATCATGCCGACGACCTCAGCGCCGTGCTTGCCTTGCTCAAGCTGCGGCAGGATCATCTTGCCGAGCTTGTAGCTAGCGGTGTGCCCTGAAGTTGTGAACACGTACGCGACCTTCACGGACAATCCTCCTGCATCGCGCGATACGCCTAGAAAGGGTAGCCCTTGAGACCCTGCACGCCCTTAACCGCTGAAACCTCACCGGTGTGAGCGAACGCGTTGCCGAGCATCAGGCTGAATAGAAAGCCGACGGTCTGCTCACCAAGACCCATGGCGGTCAGGTCGAGCGGTCGCGCCAGGTCGGCGTCGGTCATCCCGGCCAGCAGGCTATCCGTACTGGCGTAGACGGCCTGAGCGTAGGCGCGCAGCGCCGCCAGGTCGATCTGAACGCTCCTGGCCCACTCATCCCAGACACCCGGCGGCGGCATTTCCGACAGACCGACGCGCCCGGCCCACGCGCCGGCACACAGCGGCGCTCGGCCAGCTACCATGTGACTCAGCAGCTCATCCTCGCCCACGACGGCATGGGCGTAGTTCGCACCCGCCGGCAGCACCAGCCCGTCGGGCCGGTAGTGCAACTGTTCCGCGCTCATACCCTCGATCGTGCCCTCGAGCCAGAAGTGCGCCATGTCGTACTGGCTCCGCAGCAGTCCACTGACCGGATTCGCATCAGCCATCGTGTCATCCTCCAACTGATACCGCCGTCACGCGTGGCCGCGTGGCGCCATGCTACTACAATCCCCCGGTGGCCGCGACTGGCGCTGGTCCATCTAAGGGGTTCGTCAGACACGAATCGCATGGTCGGGGCACCCTTGTGGCGAGGGCTGGCGGCATCGGCAGCGGCCGACCGGGCGCCCACCAGGGGTGCCCGCCACGGAGGCGATGCGATCCATAGCCGGCAATTGAGGCCCGACACACCACGAGCCTGTTCGGAGCCTTACAGCCAATCGCGGCTGCGGAAGAACAGGAACAGGCCGCCGCTGATAGCCAGCATCAGCGCCAGTGCGAACACATAGCCGAGGTTCCAGGCCAGCTCCGGCATGTGGACGAAGTTCATCCCGTAGATGCCGGCGATCAGCGACGAGCTCATCAGGATGATCGACCAACTGGTCAGCACTTTCATGATCTGATTGAGATTGTTGGATGTCAGCGACAGGTGCGAGTCCGTGGCGCTGCCAAGTACCTCGCGATGGGTGTCGATCGTGTCCAGGACGCGCACGATGTGGTCGTAGACGTCATAGAAGTAGACCTGTGTGCCGCTCGGCAAGATCGGCCGGTCGCGCCGCAACAGTGAGTTCATGACCTCGCGCTCGGGTGCGACGACACGTCGGAGTTGCAGGAGGGTCCGGCGCAGCCGGGACAGATCGCGCAGCGTCGACTGGTCGGGCTGGACGAAGATCGCCTCCTGCACATCGTCGACGCGCTCGCTCAGCGTGTCCAGCACCGGAAAGTAGGTGTCGACGATGCTGTCGAGCAGGGCGTACAGCAGCGCCCCAACATCGTGGCCCAGCTCGCCGGCGTTGTGTTCCCAGCGCCGCACGGCCTCATCGATCTGGGGCACGGCCCGCTGGTGAACGGTGATGATGTACCGCTCGCCGACGAACAGGTCGATCTCGTCGAGCG
>JADLBB010000193.1 GCA_020848055.1 Chloroflexota bacterium
CAACGACGCCGCTGGCTCGCAGTCCATCGGGTTCGGCGACCAGCGCCGCCGACAACGTCGTGGCGCCTCCGAATGCGGCATCAGCTCCGTTCGCATCGAGCGTGGCGCGCAGGTCAACATAGGCCGCGGCCAGGTGGTCCGGCGGAATCGCGGCCATCGCGGCGCGGAATGCCGGCTGGTCGGCCAGCGACGGCGCGCCGCCGGAGGCGTCCACCACGGCACGCAGCGCATCAGCCGACGGGCCGATAACGAGAGACCCGTCCACGAATGCATAGGCCACCTCGTCACCGACCTGCACGTCCACGCCGGCATGCGACTCGGTGCGAAACGGCCCGGCATCGGCGCCGAAGAGGCCGGGCACCGACCGATCCGCGGCGGCGCGGTCCCTGACCGCCGCGATCAGGACCGTGGTCGGTCCGGGGCCGTCTGACGGCCATGAGGCCAGCGCCAGCTGGTCGCCCAACCAGGGCTTCACGTCGGCGACGTAGTCGATGCCGCTTCCACCCAACAGGTTGGTCATGACCTGGTCGACCTTCGCGTCCAGGCTGGCGGCATCGGCGAAGCCCGGCAGCCGGGTCACCAGGCGAGCGAGGTTGCCCTGCTGGGCGGCCGAGGGCTGGAGGTAGAGCCTGAGGTAGACCGAGGTGCCGGCGGGCGCCATCGCGGCGGCCCTATCGGCAGTTCCGGCGCTGAACAGCAGGTAGCCGGCCACGACCGTTCCCGCGGCCAGCCCCAGCAGCGTGACCAGTGCGACGACGAGCCGGTGCATGCTCCTCAGCGTCCGAACAGCGCGCCGATGCCGCCGCCGAGGCGCGGCATCTTGCCGCCGGAAACCATCTTCATCAGGCGCTGCATCTCGCCGAACTGCTTGAGCAGTCGGTTGACCTCGGCTGTCGAGGTTCCGCTGCCCAGAGCGATGCGCCGGCGGCGGCTGGCCTTGATGATCTCGGGACGGCGACGCTCGTCGGGCGTCATGGAGTCGATGATGGCCTCGATCTTCGCCATCTGGCCCGAGTCAACAGCCTGCTGGGCCGCCCCGGCCATGTCTCCGGCGCCCGGGATCATGCCCACCAGCTGTCCTATCGGTCCCATCTTCTTGATCTGGTTGAGCTGGCTGCGGAAGTCCTCGAGCGTGAAGCGGTTCTGCATCAGCCGTTCGGCCGCGCGTTCGGCCTCGGCGCGGTCCACGTTGTCCTGCACGCGTTCGACGAAGCTCAGGATGTCGCCCATGCCCAGGATGCGCTGGGCCAGCCGATCCGGGTGGAACGCCTCGAGGCCGTCGACGCGTTCGCCGGTCCCAAGGAACGCCACCGGCAGGCCGGTGGTGGCCCGGATCGAGAGGGCGGCCCCACCGCGCGCGTCGCCGTCCATCTTGGTCAGCACCAGGCCGGTGACCGGGAGCTTGGCGGCAAACGCCTGGGCCACGCTGACCGCCTCCTGGCCGGTCATGGCATCGACCACCAGCAGTGTTTCCGATGGCGTCACCACCCCGGCGATCCGGACCAGCTCGTCCATCATCGCCACGTCGATGTGCAGGCGTCCGGCCGTGTCGAGCAGCATCACGTCGCGGCCACGCTGGCGGGCCTCGTCCAGTCCCGAACGGGCGATCTCGATGGCCGGAGTGCCGACCGGGCGGGTGTGGACCTCGACGCCGACCTGGTCACCGAGCTGGACGAGCTGGTCAACCGCGGCCGGTCTATACACGTCTGCCGCCACCAGCATCGGCTTGTGGCCGGACTTGCGCAGGTGCACGGCCAGCTTGGCTGCGGTCGTGGTCTTGCCCGAGCCCTGCAGGCCGACGAGCAATACGACCGATGGGCTGCCGCCGAGCGACAGGGCGTGGCGCTGCCCGCCGAGCATCTCGACCAGCTCGTCGTGGACGATCTTGACGATCTGCTGGCCCGGGTTGAGCCCGTGCAGCAGGTCCACGCCGACGGCGCGCTCGCGCACCCGCGCCACGAAGTCCTTGACCACCTTGAAGTTGACGTCGGCCTCGAGCAGGGCCAGGCGGATCTCGCGCAGCGCGACGTCGAGATCGGCCTCGGTGATGCGCGCCTTGCCACGCAGGCGCGAGGAGATGTCGGCGAGGCGCGCGGACAGCGATTCGAACATGTCTGGACCGGTACGGAATCAGGAGGGGCTGGCGACCCGGCGCGAAGCGGCCGGCAAGCGGTTGCCCATTCTAGGCGGCGCCTTCGTTGCCGGCAACGACGTTAGCCGGCGAAGAGCCACTCGATGAACGCGTCGGGATCGAACGGTGCGAGGGCGTCGATCTCCTCGCCGACGCCCGCGAAGAGGATCGGGACGCCGAGGCGATCGGCGGCGGCCAGCGCCACCCCGCCCTTGGCGCTGCCGTCGAGCTTCGTCAGGATGATGCCGGTCACGCCGACCTCGCGGCTGAAGCCCTCGGCCTGCAGGATGCCGTTCTGGCCGGTCGTGGCGTCCAGGACCAGGATCACGTGGCGCGGCTGACCCGGCAGCCTGCGCTCGATGACGCGCCGGACCTTGGCCAGCTCGTCCATCAGTTGCTGCTTGTTCTGGAGGCGGCCCGCGGTGTCGACCAGGACCGCGTCGAGGCCGCGCGACTCTGCCGCGGCAACCGCGTCAAAGGCGACCGCGCCAGGGTCGGCACCGGCGCGCTGGGCGATCACCGGAAGGCCGAGCTGTTCTCCCCACACGCGCAGCTGCTCGATCGCCGCGGCGCGGAAGGTGTCCGCCGCCGCCAGCGCCACGCTGCGCCCGTCCGCACTGAGCCGATGCGCCAGCTTGGCGATCGTCGTCGTCTTGCCGGTCCCGTTGACCCCGACGAACAGCAGCACGGCCGGGGCGGGGCCGAGCTCGAAGGCACCCGAACCCGTGGCAACCAGCCGGTCGCGAATCTCCGTCACCAGGGCGCGACGCGCATCGTCACCGCTGCGACCGCCATCGGCGCGGAAGCGTGCCCGCGCCGCCTCGATGAGCTCGACCGTCATGCCACCGCCGACGTCGGCCGCGACCAGCATCTCCTCGACTTCGGCCCACGTCTGCTCGGTCGGGTCGGAGCCGAAGGCGGCGCGCAGGCGGCTGCCGAGGCCCGATGACCCGCGTCGCAGACCCATGCCGGTCGCGGCGCGCTGAGGCCTGGCCACCGTGGCCGGAGGCTGGTTCGCCTCGGGCTCGGGGGTCGCAACCGGCTCGGGAGCCGCTGCCGGCTCGTCGCGACGTCGCCGGAACACCCTACGCGCCGACCTCGACCGGCACGTCGGCCAGGCGCAGGGACAGGACGCGGCTGACGGCAGCATCGGTCATGGTCACGCCGTAGATGGTGTCGGCCACCTCGATCGTGGCGCGGTTGTGGGTGATCACCACGAAGTCGATTGACTCCGACAGCCGGCGCAGGGCATCGGCGAACCTCCCGATGTTGGCCTCGTCCAGGGCTGCGTCCACCTCGTCGAGGATGCAGAACGGGACCGGGTTGACCGTCAGCATCGCGAACAGTAGCGCCACCCCGGTCAGCGCGCGCTCGCCGCCGGACAACATGGCCAGCCGCTGGAGGCGCTTGCCGGGCGGCCGGACCACGATCTCGATCCCACCGCGCGACTCGCCCTCCTCGTCGTCGGCGAGTTGAAGGGATGCCGAACCGCCCGCGAAGAGCAGGCGGCAGTAAGCGTCGAAGTGCTCGCCGATGGCCCTGAAGGCCGCGTCGAACTGCTCGCCGATCTCGCCGTCAAGGCGCCCGATCAGTTCCTCGGTGGCGTCGATGGCCGACACCAGGTCGGCGTGCTGTGACGCCATCTCGTCGAGGCGCGCCGACAGTTCGCGATGCTCCTCGACCGCGAACGGGTTGACCGATCCGATCTGGGACAGCGTTCGACGGACGCGCCGCAGCTCGGTGTCGAGGGCCTCGTCGTCCAGCGCCTCGATCTCTTCGGTCGGCAGAGCTTCGGACGCCTCGGGCAGGCCGTCCAGGGCCAGCTCGCGTTCGCGTCCAAGCGCCGACAGCGCCTCCTC
>JADLBB010000194.1 GCA_020848055.1 Chloroflexota bacterium
CCTCTGCTACCGTGCCCCGGTGGATCCGTACCTCGCCGAATGGTTCAACCTGCTCGTGCGCTGGCTGCACGTCATCGCCGCCATCGCCTGGATCGGCTCGTCGTTCTACTTCATCGCGCTCGACTACTCGCTGCGGCCGCCGAAGGATCCCGATGCCGCCGCGAGGGGCGTGGCCGGCGAGTCGTGGGAGATCCACGGCGGCGGCTTCTACCGCGTCGAGAAGTTCCGCGTCGCCCCCGGCACGCTGCCCGAGGTGCTCAACTGGTTCAAGTGGGAGGCGTACACCACCTGGCTGACCGGCTTCGCGCTGCTCATCGGGCTGTACTACCTGCAGGCCGGAACGTACCTGGTCGATCCCGCGGTCGCCGACCTGTCCCCCATCGCCGCGGTGGCCATCAGTATCGCCATCCTGACCGCCGCCTGGTTCGTCTACGACGGCCTGTGCCGCCTGCTGGAGGGACGCGATCGGATGCTGGCGCTGGTGCTGGCGGTAGTTGTGATCGGGGTCGCGTACGGGACGAGCCTGCTGTTCAGCGGGCGCGCGGTGTACATCCAGGTTGGCGCGATGATCGGCACCTGGATGGTGGCCAACGTGTTCTTCGTCATCATCCCCGGCCACTGGGACCTGGTGCGCGCCAAGCAGGCCGGCCAGGAACCCGACCCCAAGCCCGGCCTGCGTGGCAAGCAGCGATCGGTCCACAACAACTACCTGACCCTGCCGGTCGTCTTCGCCATGCTCAGCAACCACTTCCCGATGACCTACGGCCACGCATACGGCTGGCTGATCTTAGTGGCGATCATGGCCCTGGCCATCTGGGTCCGGCACTTCTTCAACCTGCGCCACCAGGGCCGCACGGTCTGGGCCATCCCGGTCAGCGCGGCCGTGGCGGTGGTGGCGCTGGCGTTCGTCATCGCTCCAGCGCGCTCCGGGACGGCCAATCCGGACGCCTCGCAGCCGCCGGTTCCGTTCGCGACGGTGCAGGGCATCATCGGGGCCCGCTGCACGACCTGCCACTCGTCCACCCCGACGCACGAGGGGTTCAGTGCGCCACCGAAGGGCATCGCCTTCGACACGCCCGATCAGATCCGGGCCAACGCCGCGCTCATCGAACAGATGGCCGTGGTGACCCAGGTCATGCCGCTCGGCAACGTGACCGGCATGACCGACGCGGAGCGCGCGACGCTCGGCGCCTGGATCGCCCAGGGCGCGAAGGCACCCTAGCTCACCGGCAACCGGCCGCGGTGTGCCTGCCAGGTCTCCCAGCGCGCGAACTCGTCCGATGAACGCCAGCCCCGCCTGAGGGACGGCGACTTCTTGTCGGAGAGCGGGCGGCCGACCGGGATCACGCCGACCGGCGTGTAATCGTCGGGCATGCCGAGCTCGGAGCGAATGGCGTCGAAGTCGCCACCGGCGAACCCGGCGGCCAAGCCTTCATCCACCGCCGCCAGCAGGATGAGCATCACCGTGCAGCCGATGTCCATCCACCAATACGGCACGCCCCACTCGTCCTCCGACCCGGGTCCGGCGCGGGGGTCGCGCTTATCGGGCTCGTTGTAGCGGTCGATGTACACCTTTGCCGATACGGCCGGCACGAATAGGACCGGCGCCTCGCTCAGCCATGGATCGAATCCCTGGCCGGTGTAGAAGGCCTCGCCGGCCAGTTCGGCGAGCCGCCGGCGGCGAGCCGCATCGGTAACGATGACCAATCGTTGGCCCTGGCTGAAGCCGGCCGATGGCGCGCGCTGCGCGGCCGCCGCGATTCGCTCGAGCACGGCCCTATCGATTGCGTCCGGGGCGAAATGACGCACCATGCGCCGGCGCTGGACGGCTTCCTTGAACTCCATCGGTCCATGCTAACCGCGATCTTGCGGAGCGCGTGCGGTATCCGATCCCGCTCATCGGCTACTTCCAACCATTCGGGGAGATGGGCACTCCGCGAGTGCCTCCTCTCCATCCCTACTCCAGGTAGTCCTTCAGCTTTCGGCTGCGGGACGGGTGGCGCAGCTTGCGCAGGGCCTTGGCCTCGATCTGGCGGATGCGCTCGCGGGTGACGTTGAAGTCGCGCCCGACCTCCTCCAGGGTCCGTGAGCGGCCATCCTCCAGGCCGAAGCGCAGCTGCAGCACGCGCCGCTCGCGCGGCGTGAGCGAGTCGAGCACTCCCTCGACCTGCTCCTTGAGCAGCTGGTGGCTGGCCGCATCGGCGGGCGCCACCGAGGCGAGGTCCGGGATGAAGTCGCCCAGGTGCGAGTCTTCCTCCTCGCCGATCGGCGTCTCGAGGCTCACCGGCTCCTGGCTGACCTTCATGATCTCGCGCACCTTCTCGGGGCTCACCGTCTGCGGGCCCTCGGCCACGCGCTCGTCGGTCTCCTCCTCGGTCGGCTCGCGCTGCAGCTTGTCCCGCAGCTCGCGGATGACCTCGTCGCGGCTCATGCGGCGCGCGATCTCCTCGACCGTCGGCTCGCGGCCCAGCTCCTGCAGCAGGGTGCGGCTGACCCGGATCAGGCGGTTGATGGTCTCGACCATGTGGACCGGGATGCGGATCGTGCGCGCCTGGTCGGCGATGGCGCGCGTGATGGCCTGGCGGATCCACCACGTGGCGTAGGTGCTGAACTTGAAGCCCTTCTCGTAGTCGAACTTCTCGACCGCCCGGATGAGGCCGATGTTGCCCTCCTGGATCAGGTCCAGGAAGCTCATGCCACGCCCGATGTACTTCTTGGCGATCGACACCACCAGGCGCAGGTTGGCCTCGGTCAGGCGCTTGCGGCCATCGGTGCTCTGCTCGACCAGGCGCCCGGAGCGCTTCTCGAGGCCGACATTGAGCGGGATGGTCGGGTCGTAGCCCAGGCTCAGCAGGTACTCGGCGTCGTGGCCGGACTCGACGTAGTCGCGCACGATGGCCTGCGCGGTCTCGCGCGCCCAGCGCTCGAGCTCGTACAGCTCGGGGGCGCCGGCATGGCTGATCGAGCGGAAGCGGTAGGTGTGCCCGAACAGGACCGCGTCCTTGAGGCCCTGGGCCGGATCGGCGGCGAAGACCTTGAGGATCGACTCGGCCTCCATCAGCCGCGTGCGGGCATCCTCGTCGAGGTTGGGCGACTTGCGGTACTTGGCCAGCTTGACCGCGGGCGGCTCGATCGTCTTGCGCCGGCGGCCGACCCACCAGTCGATCGCATCGTGCGTGACGTGCGGAGCCTCCTTGGGCAGGTCGAAGGCGCGCATGGCGGCCATGGCTCGCGCCTTGGGCTCGGTGTCGAGGGTGACCCACGTGAACAGGTTGACCAGCGACCGCGCGGGGTCCTCCACGATCAACTCGCCCAGCTCGATGGCCTTGGCCAGCACGACCTCCTCCTCGGCGGTCAGCAGGGCGACCTTGCCGATCTCCTTGAGGTACATGCGCACCGGGTCGTCGATGCTGATGAAGTCGGCCGCCAGCGCCTCGAGGTCTTCCTCGGCCTTGGGTTTGGCCTCGCCGTCGACCTTCGCTCCATCCCCCTCCTCGTCGTCGCGCTCGCCGATCAGGGTCGGCTGGTCATCGGCGTCGAACACTTCCACGCCGGCCTCCGCGGCCGCCGCGTACAGCTCCTCGACCGCACCCATCTGCGACTCGGGCTCGGGAATGGCCTCCAGGATCTGGTCGTGGGTGATGAAGCCCTCCTGGCGGCCTCGCTCGATCAGCCCGCTCACGGCCGCCGTCGCCGCGGCGTCTACCGCCGCCGCCCCGTTTCCGTTGGCATCAGCGTCCTTCGCGACCTTCGCCCTGCTCGAGGTCGCCTTGGCCGGCGCCTTCGGCTTGGCCTCTGCCTTCACCGGCGCGGCCTTTGCTGCGGCCGCCTTGGCCGGCGCCTTCGGCTTGGCCTCTTCCTTCTTGACCGATGCGTTCGTCTTGGTAGGGGTGCTCGTCGCCACCGTTAGCTCCTCTTGATTCCGGCCGCGACGGCCGATGGGTTGATCGCTCGCTCGAGCTGCTCGCGTTCCAGGTGTAGGACCTGGAACTGCCGCTCGAGGGCATGGATGTCGTCCGTGGCCGGATCCGCCGGCCCGGCGCTGATCAATGATTGAAGGTCGGCGAGCCGGTCCTGGACCTGCTCTTTCCGCATCCGGAGCAGGCACACGCGCAGTGCCTCTCGATCGGTGTCCGGGTCCGGCCGAGCGCCCCGCGACCGTGCCGATGCCAGCAGGCCGCGCGCCAGCTCGGCGGTGACCGGGTCCAGGCTGCCGACGAAGCTCTCCAGGTCGGGGCGCCCGAGCGAACCGGCCCGTGCCGCCCATGCCCGAGCCAGCCCACGGGCGGACTCGTCGCGGAACGGCAGGGCCGCGTCGTCAAGATCGGCAGCCAGCACGGGGTTGAGCAACAGCAGCGTCAGCGCCTCTCGCTCGAGCGCGGTGAGCTGCGGGGCGGCATCGGCGCGGGGTCGGGCCGCGTCCACCGGACTGATCGGCATCGGACGAGGCCCGCGGGCCAGCTCTTCGCGCAGGATCCTCTCGTCGATGCCGGCCAGCTGCGCCAGTCCGGGCACGTACGAGTCCTGCTCGACCCGGTCCGGGATGCGTCGCAGCAGGTCGAGCATGCGCCGCGTGTAGGCGCTGCGGCCCTGCGGCTGCCGCATGTCCACCTCGGCCGCGGCGCGCGTCATGAAGTACGGCAGCAACTCCTCGGCCGATGCGACCGCGGTGCGCCACCCGTCCGGATCGGTGCGGATCAGCTCGTCGGGGTCCTTGCCGGCCGGGATGCGGATGACGCGCACCTTGCTGACCACGCCCTGCAGCTCCTCGACCAGTCCGCGCTGCGTGGCGGCCTCGCCCGCGAGGTCCACGTCGTACGCGAGCGCCACCGCCTCGGCGTACCGGTTGGCGAGCTCGACCTGCCCGGCGGTCAGGGCAGTGCCGAGGCTGGCCACGACGTTGGTGAAGCCCGCCTGGTGGGCGGCCATGACGTCGGTGTAGCCCTCGACGATGACCGCGAGCTTCTCGCGACGGATGGCGCCCTTGGCGCGGTCGATGCCGTACAGCGTGCGGCTCTTGTCGAACAGCGGCGTGGCCGGCGAGTTGAGGTACTTAGGCCCCTCCGCATCTGGCAGGATGCGCCCGCCGAGGCCGATCGGCCGGCCGGAGGCATCGCGGATGGGGATGATGATCCGCCCGCGGAAGCGGTCGTAGACGCCGCCGCGGTTCGAGGGACTGACGAGGCCCGCATCGGTCAGTTCGGAGTCGCTGAAGCCCTTGGCGCGCAGGCGCCTGGTCATGGCGTCCCACGTGTTGGGCGCGTAGCCGATGC
>JADLBB010000195.1 GCA_020848055.1 Chloroflexota bacterium
CGAACGTGCATGATGACTGACCGATGCGGACGACCGACCTCGCCGACGAGCTGACCCGCGAGCGCGCCGCGTTCCTCGACGCGCTGTCGAGCGTCGCCTCCGAGTCGATGACGACGCCCGGCCTCGTCGGCGAGTGGAGCGCGCGCGAGCTCATCGCGCATCTCGGCTACTGGGCCGGTCACGCGACCGAGGCGGTCCACGCCGTCGAGCAGGGACGCGCCAACGAGCTCGACCCCGGCGGGCTCGACGTCGAGGCGATCAACCGGACGGTGGCCCGCGTCGCGCGCTCCACGGAATTGGCGACCGTTCGGCGCCGCGAGGCGGCATCGGTCGAGGCGCTTGTGGAGCGCCTGCGCGTCATGGATCCTGCGCTGCTGGACACCGTGCTGCCAGATGGCGACACGCTGGCCGACGCCATCCGCGAGGACGGCCCGGGCCACTACCGCGAGCATGCGGCGGAGCTGCGGCGAACGCTGACCGAGGCGCCGCGTGACTGACCTCGACGTGCTGCTGACGGACCTCGATGCGGCGCACGACGCCTTCCTCGACGCGCTCGCATCGGTCGATGCCCAGCTCGTGACCGTCCCGGGCGTCATGGAGGACTGGAGCGTGCGCGACCTTGTCGTCCATGTTGCGGCCTGGTCCGAGCACGGCGCCGATGCGCTCGAGCTGGCGGGCGCCGGGCGCGGCGACGAGTTCGACTACGACAGCACCAAGACCGATGCGATGAACGACCGCATCCTGACCGATGCGCGCGCCACCGCCCCGGGCGCCGCGCTCGACCGCGAGACGGCCGCTCTCAATCGCTTCCGCGCCGCCATCGCCGGGCTCGATCCCGCGCTGTTGACGCTCGTCCTCGGTAACGGCGATACCGTCGCGGCGGTCATCCAGTACGACGGGCCGGATCACTACGCCGAGCACACCGCCCACCTGCGCGCCTGGTTCGACGACGAGGAAGACGAGGATCCCGCCTGACCGACAGCGGGCCGGTCCGCATCGGCATATGTGAGTCGGGTATCATGGTCGACCATGAGAACCGTATCGGCCATGGAGCTGCGCAGGCGGCTGGGTGAAACGCTGGACCTCGCGGCCGCTGGCGAGCGGATCGTGGTGGAGCGCGATCGGCGGCCCCTGGCGGTCATCGTGCCGTACTCGGAGGCTGCCACGGGCCAGCCGACCGACGAAGAGCGTCGTGAGCGCACGCGGCGGGCACTGGATCAGCTCGAGGCCTTCGGTAGGCGCATGAACCTGAAGGATCCCGACGGATGGACGGCTGAGCAGGTCATCCGATGGGAGCGTGACCACGGGCATGGCGACCATGGCTGAGCGCATCGTCCTCGATGCATCATCGGCCATCGCCGTGGTCCGAGGTGAGCCGGACGGCCCGAGCGTTCGTCGCCTGGTCATGGAGAGCACCAGCGGGGAGCGGTGGGTGTCGTGGTTCTTCTGGTACGAGGTGGCGAACAGCTTCGCGCGTCGGCATCGACTGACCGCCCCCGAGGTGCTGGAGGGCATCGCCGCGCTCGACGACTTGGATCTGAGCACCGCGGAAGGCGATCGCGCCGCTGTCCTGGCGACCGTCGCGCTCGCCACCGAGCACGGGCTGAGCGTCTACGACGCCTCGTACCTGGCGCTCGCCGAGCGGCTGGACGCCCGGCTGCTGACGCTCGACGCGCAACTCGCGGCGGCAGCGGGAGATCGAGCCCTCCCGATTCGCCCCGGGCGTCGCGTCAGGGAGCCACGCGCGCCCTATCAGCTCAGGCCATGGGTGGCGTGGAAGGACCTGGACCGGTATGTCGAGGCCGTGCGCGAGGTGACGATCGCCTCCGCGCGGTAGACCGGGCGATCTCGGCCGCCATCGGATGCGACAGGAGAACGGCATCGATTCGCGTGGCGCAGCCCGCCGACGAGGCCGGTGCCGTACACGGCCACCTCGTCGACCGCGCCGTCGAGGTGGCGCGGCGGGCGGCCATCTTGGTTTGTGCCGGGGTGGCTCGTCAGGCAGCGTGCACGAGGGGCATGAAGCGCTCAAGCAGCGTGTCCAGCTCCGCCTCCGACGTGAGGTCAAAGTGGTCGAAGCGTGAGGCGTCGAACGGGCCGGAGTTCAGCTCTGCTTCGCCTGAGCTCCAGAGGAGCAGCTCGACCTCGCCGCCGGCCGGTGTGGTGAGCAGCAGGTTCTACAGAGGGATTGAGTCGGTCCGTGTCAGAGTGCCCGTAGTGGATCGTCCCAGTCAGCTCGAGTTCGGCGCGATGCCCGGCCAGCCAGAGGTCCAGGCGCTCAAGGTAGGTCATCGACGGCATCCCAGCACGATACAGGTCGGCGGTGGCATCCGCGGACGAGGTCATCGGATCCAGCGGTCACGCACCATCTGGCCGTCCAAGTGAGAGTCCCGCTGCGATGATGTCGAGGCAGCCGCGATCGTCGAAGTAGATCGAAAAGTGTCGCAACTCGGGCGCATCCCACGGCACCGGATGTCGTAGGGCACGCAGCTCGCGCAGCCAGGGCGAGTCCTCAAACTCCACCGCGTGGTTCAAGTCATGGAGATCGGCGAGTTGACAATACTCATGCACGACCCATCTGCACGCCTGCAAGCCTTCGAACTTGAGCTCGACCACACGCACGGTGCCATCGTCGGCCTCGTAGTCGTACGAGAAGATGGCCTCCGAACCGCGCAAATCGATGTGCGAAGCACCGAGTGTGCGGTCAGTCGGCAACGGCAATGGGTGAAGTCGCGCGGCAGCCACCAGCGAACTCTCCTGATCCTCGGCACGAAGCTTGGGATGTTCAGTTCGCCGAGTGTACCAAGCCGATAGGTCAGTCGACTCTCGAAGAGCGGCACCCCGGTCACATTGATGACAACGGACGGTTGCACGTTGGCAAGGCGGAACGCCATGAGGGGCGATTGAGCCGGCGTTCCAGTCCGGGCCCATTGCGGTGTCCCACGCGTCAGAGGTCCACCAGTAGCAGATCGACCAGGCGAGCCCCCCATCAGGTGGACCTCGAGGACAGGTTGTACGGACCCATCAGGTGCGACCTCGGTCTCCCAGATGACCCACAGTCCTCGGCTGCCATCGAGCGCGTAGGCGCGAAGATCCTCACCGTCGAGCGCGGCGATATCGAAGGCGTGATCGACGACCTCGCTGAGGTCGGACAGCAGACCCCCGCAGTACTCGCTGCCTCGGGCCAGAACCACCATCGGTCCCGCCTCGTTCGTCAACCGCAGGCGACCCAGCCGCGTTCGCACCCGCGCGCGGGCGTCCGGCCCCTCGAATCGCTGCACCTGGTGCGGGTGGGCATGCATCGTCTGGCGCAGGTGATCAGTCGCCTCCAGCGAGAGGGTCACCACGGAGTCGACGGGCCGGCCCAGCCATCGACTCGCGGTCTGCAGGTACTCCGGACGCAACAGTCGACCACGGTTGCGTCGCAGCGCCGCCTCGAGCGCACTCATCGGGATCCTGGATAGTGGATGGAGCTTCCTCGCTTGGCATCGGGTTCAGGGTGCACGTTTTCGACTAATCATCCTCCTCAGTTCGTCGACATAGTGCCGCAGCTCCTCGGCGGCCGGATCATCGCGATCACCCAACTCAGCGACTGACGCGTGCGCATCGGCGAGCGCACCGTCCGGGTCGCCCAACAGCCACTGGATCACCGGCCGCCGATAGACGTTCTGATGCGAGAAGCCCCAGCGCTGGCCCATCTTGTCGAGCAGCCCGTGCAGGTCGCGCGCCACGTGCATGGCGGACAGACCGTAGCGTTCGACGGCCGCCGCTAGGTCGGCCGCCTTGGCCACCATCGATGCGGGCTCGAACAGCCACGTTGTGAACGTGCGCTCCGGCATGACGTAGCCGATCGGAATGGATACCGTCGGCGGGATGTACCGATGGAATCGATCGCCGCGCAGCTCGGCCACCATCCGCTCAACGACCTGGTGTCGAACACCGATGACCGGGTTGACCTGGACGGCCCCTGGGTGCCACTTCGTCGCCCCGTTCAGGCCGAGCCACCCCAAGACATCGGGCGCCAGCTCGATCGTGAACAGGCCATCCGCCTGCCGCCGGATGAAGCCCATGGGTCGAAGCGCCGCGGTCATGGCGGCCACCATCTGATGGGTAGCGTCGCTTGTTGGCATGGCTAGGGCCCATTCTGATGCAACACCTAACCAGGGGCAGCCCAGAGCCTCCATCGAACTCAGGGCGCTTCAAGCCGCCAAGTTACGCACGGTCTGGGTTGCGCTGCAGCGCCTCCTCCAGTGACCGGTATCCACGCAGCGAGGGCGGGACCAGCAATCGCGGCGCGGCGGTGACCCCCACGATCGCGGCCAGCGCGAGCAGGAAGCCGGCCAAGGCCAAGATGATGAGCCCGATTTGATGCAGTTGGTCTGCATCGGCCGATCGGCCGATCGTCGCCAGCAGGGTACCGACCACGGCGGCTCCGAATCCGATGATGATGATGGGCGTGGCTCGCAGGATGCCAAGCAGTGCCCGATCCCCGAGCGGCCAGCTTGGTCGAACGGCCCGAGCCAGTCGGTACATGCTCGGGCCCGACCAGAGGAACGGCAGGCGGGCCAATGCAACCGATGTCAGAACCAACGCGGCGGCGAAGGCCAGCACCCTGTCCCATCCCATACTGATGTCGGCCTCTATCGCGGCTTGCGGCAGCCGGCTTTGTGGCTACCCGCCAGCGGCAGACGGAGAGTTCGAACCATGCGGTACCGCCCACTCTGAAATTGGACTGGCTCGCGTCTCATCGTCCTCCACCATCTCGGTTGGTGCCGTCGACGGCACCTTCACTGGCGACGTTCGGCGCAGGACTTCCAAAGATGGCGTCGCCGGCAGCCTGACCTACGGTCCAGCCAACGACGCCGCCTACGACCACCGATCCTATGCACACAACGCCGCCAATGCCGGCCGTCAATGCGGCTGCAAGACCACAACCAGCCGCTACACCGACCCACGTGCCGACCATCGAACCCACCGTCTCGAGGCCGGCACGCGTCACAGCTTCGACTGGCTCTTCACCGGCTGCCAGATTGTCGATCGTTGAGAGAATCAATGATCCGGCCGCCAATCCGCCTTGGGCAAACTTGAACGGGCCGCTGGTAGCAGGTCGAGTGAACGCTCCCCACCTTCGCATGATCTCGCTCGCAACGCTACCAGTCGGGCCACCGAGCGGCAAGGCGCGGGCCGCATTGCTCACCAGCGTGCGCTGACCGACATAGGCGTTGGCCAATGTGTCACCGAGCTCAAGGGCAACCAGTGCCGGCGGCACGAACACGGAGACCCAAGTCGGTGTCGCCGCCGCTGGTCCGCTCGTCGCACTCGCCGGTGCCCAACTGGTCGCGGCGGCGACCTGGGATTGTGCGGCGGCGGCGCTGACCGGTGCGTTGGCGCCCTGGGTGGGCAGGGTGTAGGCACCATCGAGCATGGGTGGACAGGTCACGCAGTGTCCGGTCGGATCGATCAGGCTGGTCGGGTTGGCATGCGCATACAGGTAGCGGTTCAGGCTCAGCGGGTTGAGCGCGCTGCCGGGGTACGTGTCGAGCGCGGTGAAGGCGCCGAGGCTGGGCCGGTAGCGGCGGGCACCGGCGTCGTACAGCGGCTCGTCGGGGTCGGGCGACAGATCGAGGCGGCCCTGGTAGCGCCACGGGACCTCGGTCGCGCCCGATGCGGCGGTGTACGTATCCAGCGTGGCGCCATAGGCGTCGTGGCGGAGGGCGGACACGATCGTGGCGCTGCCCGCCGCCGTCGTCGCGGCCAGGTCGCCGTGGAGGTCGAAGGTGGTCCAGGCCGTCGTGCCACCGGTGTTGAGCGCCAGGCGGCTGGCATCGGCGTCGATCAGGGCGTACGTGGCCGAGCCGGCATTCGGGATGGTGGCATAGCTGCGCGCGGTGCTGCCGATGTAGGCGTAGGTCAGGCTGGCCGAGGCGATGCTGCGGGTCGCGGGGCGGCCGAGGGCGTCATAGCTGTAGGTGGCGGCCGTGGCGCCGGGTGGGGTCAGGCTCACCATCCGCCCACCGGCATCGTACGCGTGGGTGGTGACCCCGTTGTCGCGATCGGCGGCGCTGGTCAGGTCGCCCCAGGCGTTGTAGGCGAAGGCGGTGGCGACGCCACTGATGGTCTGGTCGGGCCGGTCGTAGGTGTTACCAGTCAGCTGGAGCGCAGGCGATCCATGTGCTCCCGGGCTTGGTCATCCGACAGGTCGCCTTCAATCTCCGGCGTCGCCAGCCGGAAGATGACGTCCGCGATAGCCTCCTGGTGGGCAGCTTCGTATTCGACGCCGTCGGTCATGAGTATGAGACGGGCCCATGCGCTGATCGGTGCATCCAGCTCGCGACGGAGGAAGCGCTGTAGGACCGCGTGGACATCATCCGTGGTGAGGACGGTTGCGCAGATGTCATCCTGCCCTTCAACGCGAGTGCGAATGACCTCGAGAGGCCCCTGCCACGCAGCCAGGGCACGGAACGCACGCAGTCCGTCGGTCGGCTCGCCACCGCTCATCTGAATTTATCCTCAATGCTGATGATGGAGCCATCTGGCGCGACTGTTGTAAGGGTATACCCGAAGGTCGCTCCGTCAGCTTTGACGTGCTTTACATACACCGCGAACGAATCTGGGATGTTGCGAGCCGGTACGATGGCCGAGAAGACGAACGTCGAGTCGGGAAGCTGATGCACCTGCACATCGGTCCTGCCGGCAGGCAGCTGCTTCAGGTATCGATTGAAGTTCTGGGCCAGGCGTTCTCGCCGGCTCGGCCGGCGGCCTGGATGTCGGACCGGGTGCCGTCGACGTACAGCCGCTGCCAGTCGCCGTCGTACGTGCCGACCACAGGGTGTAGGCGCCGGCCTTGCCGACGCCGCCCTTCCTGCTACCCGACCCGTCGCAGCTCCGCCGCCCGCTCCCGATAACGGGTACGAGCCCAGTGCAGGTC
>JADLBB010000196.1 GCA_020848055.1 Chloroflexota bacterium
GCCGCCGGGCCGTAGGTCCAGGGGTGGACCAGGAAGCCGTCGAACGCTCCCGGCTCGTTGACTCGCAGCACGTCTGCTCGCACCGGCTGCCCATCGCGCAGGAACGTCACGTGCGTGTCGAGGCGCGTCGGTCGGCCGCCCGGGCCGAACTCGGCATCGAGCGCATCGAGCCGCACGGCCGACGAGAAGCCGGGACGGGGTGCGTCGAGCAGCGCCTGGTCGCCGGGCAGCAGCGAGAAGACGGTCTGCGATCCGAACGCCGCGCCGATCGCAGCCCCGGCCACCAGGAGCACGAGCGCGAGGTGGCTGCCAATCCCGGCGAAGCGGGACCATCCGCGACGCACGCCGTGCACGGACCACCGCGATCGGCTGCGTTCGACCCGCACCCGGTATCCCTTCTCCCCGAGACGCGCCGCGACCTCGGCAGCCTCGAGCGCCGGGACGGTGACCGAGACGGCCCCGGCACCGGGCGCCACCGGGCCGGGGCGGCGCCACTCGCGCCAGGCGACGGGTGCCCTGACCGCCACCGCGGCGACGCCGCTGATCACCATGATCCCGAGCAGGGCCGCGTAGGCCGGCCCCTCGAGCAGTGGACGGACTCCGGGCACGAGTGCGGCGACCAGGTTGGCGGCACCCGTGGCGACGATCAGCAGCGCGCCGGCGCGCGCGTCGCCGAGCGCGCGCAGCACCCGTTCGGCCAGTCGCGCCCACCGGTCGGCTGCCGGCAGGCTCACCGACGCGCGGGCCGTGGACATCAGTCGGGGGCGGCTGCCGCAACCAGGTCGGCGACGAGGTCCTCGGCGTCCTCGAGCCCGATCGAGATGCGCACGGTTCCGGGGCCCAGGCCGGCAGCGGCGAGCTCGTCGTCGGTCAACTGGCGATGGCTCGAGCTGGCCGGGTGGCTGACCAGGGTCTCGACGCTGCCCAGGCTGGTGGCGTGCACCGCCACTCTCACGCGCCCCAGGAACCGTTCTCCATGCGGGCGGCCGCCGGCCAGGTCGATGGCGAGCATGCCGCCTGACATACCGCCGCGGAAGGCGCGCGCCGCGAGTTCGTGCTGCGGATGCGATGCGAGGCCCGGGTAACGCACCGCCGCGACCCCGGGCGCACCCTCCAGCGCGGTGGCGACCGTCATCGCGTTGCTCGAGTGACGCTCCATGCGCAGCCCGAGCGTCTTGAGGCCGCGCAGCGCCAGAAACGCCTCCCATGGCGACGCATTGCCGCCGACGTTGAGGACCACCTCGCGGATCGCGCGTATGTGATTCTCGCTGCCCACGACGGCGCCCCCGATGAAGTCCGAGTGCCCGCCGATGTACTTGGTGGTGGAGTGAACGACCAGGTCCGCGCCGAGGGCCATCGGGTTGGCCAGCGCCGGCGAGGCGAACGTGTTGTCCACGACCACCATGACGCCGCGCAAGCGGGCGAGTTCCGCCAGGGCGGCGATGTCGGCCACGGCCGTGGTCGGATTGCTGATCGTCTCCAGCCACAGCATCCTCGTGCGGGATGTGAGTGCACCAGACACCGCGTCGTGGTCCGTGGTGTCGGCGACCGCGTGCTCGATGCCGAGGCGACCCAGGACGGCGCGCGCGAGGCCGATCGTGCCTCCATACACCGCGCGCGGCAGGACGATCTCGTCGCCCGCTCCCAGGAAGGCGACGATGGCGCCATGGATGGCGGCCATGCCCGATGCGGTGGCCAGGCCGGCCTCGGCCCCCTCCAGCTCGGCCAGCGCGCGCTCCAGCGCCTCGTGAGTCGGGTTGGAGTAGCGGCTGTACGAATGGCCCGGGCGGGCGAACTCCAGGAGCTCGCCCAACTCGACGGCATCGGCCACCGCGAACGTGCTGGTGGCGTAGATCGGCACGTTGACCGGCGGCTGGGGAGACTCCGGCGCGTGGCTGGCGGCGGCGATGGCGCGCGTTGAGAAGCCCGGCATGGGTTTGAGTCTAGCAGCGCAACTGGCCGACGCCGGCCTCACGGGCTAGCATGCACGGCTCATGCACAACATCCGATCCCGCCCGGTGCTGCTCGTTGCCGGCGGGCTGATCGTGGTGGTCGCGGCGGTCGGGATCGGCCTGGTGGCGCTGAATGCCGTGGCCCGGCCGGCTCCGACGCCGGTACCGACCGCCACTGCGTCGCCAACCCCGAGCCCGTCACCAACCCCGAGCCCGTCACCGACGCCGAGCCCGTCGCCGACGCCGGTCGCCATGTGCCCGCTGAACGGCATGCCGCTCGACGACCCGGCCATCGCCGATCGCATCCCACTCATGGTCCAGATCGAGAACAACCCGATCGCCCGGCCACCGAGCGGCCTGAACCTGGCCGACATCGTGGTCGAGGCGCCGGTCGAGGGCGACACGACCCGGTTCAATGCCACCTTCATGTGCGACCTCGAGGTCGACGCCGCGGTCGGACCGGTGCGCTCGGTGCGCTACTTCAACATCGACCTGTGGCAGCAGATCCGCGGCCTGACGCTCCACTTCGGCGGTGCCCACAAGGTCCTGCAACGCCTCGAGGCCGCCGGCATGCCGTACGCCAACGGCCTGACCGGGAACTGGCCCTTCTTCTATCGCGCCGGACCATGGAGCGCGCCGCATAACGTGTACCTCGACGTCGACGCCGCGCGCGAGGCGATGGAACCCGGCGGCGCCCTGGCGAGTCGGGCCGAGCGCGTCGGCGGCCCGACCCGCGCACCATTCGAGTTCGACACCGATGCAGTGCCGCCGGTGGGCCGGGACATCGCATCGGTCGAGATCTGGACCTCGGCCAGCTGGCGCTTCGGCTGGGATTGGGACGACGACTCGGGCGCCTGGCTGCGAACCGACGCCGGCGCGCCGAACTTCGACGCTGTCACCGACGAACGACTCACCGCTCGAACGGTCATCGTGCAGATCGTGAAGCAGGACATCCTGGTCGGCGAGAACGACCCCGGCGGCCATCCACGGCGCTACCAGCACCTGGTGGACTCCGGCACCGGGGTCCTGTATCTCGACGGCCGGGCCCACGACGTCGAGTGGTCCCGTCCGACGGCCGAGGACCTGACGGCCTGGACCTACGCGGACACCGGCGATCCGGTCATCCTGCCGCCGGGCAAGGTGTGGTGGGAGATCGTGCCGGTCGGGACGCGGATCGTCGAGCATTGAGCCACCAGGCTCAGTGCTCCTTCGGCGGGATCTCGCGCTCGCCCAGGCCAGGCGACAGGAAGGCGTCCATCGCCCGCCGGATCTGATGATCCGGATCGAAGGCCCGGCTGGCGGCCGCGATGTTGCGGCGCACCACCAGCGCGTCCGGTTCGTCATCATCGATCACCACCGGCTGTCGGATTGGGCCATCGGCCAACCCGATCCCTACCGTTGGTGACGGAGTTGCCGGCGCCTCGATCTCGGCCCCGGCCCCGAACCCGGACCCGTTGACGCCGATCATGGCCGCGACCGGCGGATCGCCCGCCGACGGCGCTGCCGGCGCAGGCTCGGCCGGTGCCGGTGCGATCGGCGGCGGTTCGGCCGGTGCGGGCGGGTCGGGTGGGGGTTCATCGACCGGGGGCACGGAACGTCGGGCCAGCAGGGCGGGCCTGGGCCGTGGATTCCCGCTGATCTGGTTCTTGCCGAGCTTCTTGGCCTCGTACATGGCGCGGTCCGCGGCCGCGATGAGCTGCTCGGCGACCGTTCCGTCCTCGGGATGGCTGACCAGCCCGATGCTGACGCTCGTCGTCGGCTGATCGCCGGTGCTCAACGCCATCCCGAGCTCCTCCGCGCCGATCCGGATCTTCTCGGCAACGAAGAACGCGCCGACGATGTCCGTCTCGGGCAGCAGGACGACGAACTCGTCGCCGCCGAAGCGATAGGCGCTGTCCACCGTGCGGATCGACCCGGCGATGACGTTGCCGAGCGCCCGCAGCACCTCGTCGCCGCGCAGGTGCCCCGCGCCGTCGTTGATGGCCTTCAGACCGTCGAGATCGATCATCAGCACGCAGAAGCCACGATCGCTGCGACGCGTGCGGCTCACCTCCTGCTCCAGGGTCACGAACAGCTGCGATCGGTTGAGCAGGCCGGTCAACGGATCGATGCGCGACACGTCCAGGATGCTCTGCATCGTCCGCCGCTGGTGCCCGGCGTAGGCGATCGCCACGAAGGCCAGGAGCCAGGTCGCCACCAAGCCGACCGAAAGGCGCAGCGCGTCCTCTGGTCGGTACGTCCCCAGCGCCGGATCCAGCGCAAGCACGGTAGCGAATCCAAGCGTGGCAAGCGTCGCGGCGACGACGCCGGCGCGAGGGCCGTGCGCGAGAGCGGCAGCCACGGCCACCAGTGCGAACAGCATGGCGAACGGCGAGGCCGCGTGACCGGTCAGCAGCATGAGTACCGCGACGAGCAGCACCGCGACCACCAGCTCAACCGCACGCACGATGCGGACAACGCGCGCGGCCGCCGCGGTCTCGTGGAACACGACGACGGCCAGCACCGCCGCCGCGCCGAGGATGAAGATCGGCACCTGGTCGGAGGCGAACGAGCCGCTGATGCCGACTCCGAGCACGACGATCGCGATCGTCAGCCACCACGCCACTCGCAGCGTCCCGTTGCCGGTCGTTGATCCGGCGGCGAGCATGCCGGCGCCGCGGACGGCGGGAACCGGCATCGACGTCACGCCGTCTGGGGTGTTCGGGCGACGACCGGCGAGCATGATGGCCATGAACAGCAGCCCCGCCAGGAGCGCCGCCATGGCAATGATGATCAGCTCGTTTGGCACGGGTCGATGGTCCCCCGGATCCGCGGATTGGACGATCCCGCCGTCGCAGTGACGGCACGGCCAGTATGCGGGTCAGCCCAGAGCTGGCGCAAACGTACTAACCCAACCGTACTACCCCGCGTGGACAGGACGCACCACCGATGCCCGAATGCCGATCTTGATACACTCGCGCTCCCCGATGAGCGACGTGTCCGCGTCCGCCACCGCCCATGCGGCGCCCCACCATCCGTGGCTCGGCGCCCTGCTGTCGTTCCTGTTTCCGGGCCTGGGCCAGGCGTACCTCGGCCGCTGGCGGCTGGCGGCCGCATTCGCGCTGCCCGTGGTCGCGCTCGTCGTCGTCGCGGTGGCGGCCGCGACCGGCTGGGTTGGCGGGCTGCGCAACAGCCTGTTGACCTCGAGCTTCCTCATCGGGCTGCTGGTCGCCAATGGCATCCTGCTGGCCTGGCGGGTGCTGGCCATCGCCGAGGCGGGGCTCCGGCCGTGGAGGGCCATCCATGGCCACGACCGGCGCATGGCCCTCATGGCCGTCGCCGGCCTGCTGCTGCTGACGGTCGCCACCCACGCCTGGATCGGGGGCGTGGTCGTGCAGCTGAACACGACGCTGAGCCAGGTGTTCGGCGGCCAGGACCCCAACCAGCTGGCGGTGCCGACGCCGGTCCCCGGCGGCCAGACGCCCGCCCCAACGACGCGGCCATACGCCTGGGATGGCACCGAGCGCATCAACGTCCTGCTCATCGGCACCGATGCGGCCCCCGGCCGCAAGGCGGTGCTGACCGACGTGATCATGGTCGTGAGCATCGACCCGGTGGCGCGGACCGCCGTGATGATCAGCGTGCCGCGTGACACCGGCTACGTCCCGATGCCGGACCGGCGCCTGTTCGCCGACGCGCTGTATCCCGACAAGGTCAACGGCATCTGGGGCAACGCATCGGCCAACCCGGCAATCTGGTGCCCGGACCTGGCCGATCACCCCGATGCCTGCGGCCTGCGCACGCTGCAGCGGTCGATCGGGCTGTACGTCGGGCTTGACATCGGTCACTACGCGCTGATCGACATGGCCGGCTTCGCCGACATGATCGACGCGCTCGGCGGCGTGGACCTGTGCCTGCCGGGTCGCCTGGTGGACCCGCTGTTCGACGGCACGCTGCGCAACAAGTCCGGCAAGGGCCTGGTCCTGGAGGCCGGCTGCCGCCGCTACGACGGGATCGATGCGCTGGCCTACGCCCGCAGCCGGAAGGGCTGGATCGAGATGCCCGATGGCAGCCACGTGCCGCAGAACGACTTCGCGCGCTCCGAGCGCCAACAGGAGGTCCTGCTGGCCGTGCGCCGCGAACTGGCGCACGCCGATACCCTGTTCGAGCTGCCTGCCCTGCTGCAGGCCATCGGCCACACCGTCACCACCGACCTGCCGCGCGAACGCGCCGGCGACCTCGCCAGCCTCCTGCCCCTCGTCGCCGGGCCCGACATCAGGCGCGTCGTGCTGGGCTACCCCGGCTACGTCGACCTCCCGGTGGCCCCGGACGTGAACTACCTGCTCATCCC
>JADLBB010000197.1 GCA_020848055.1 Chloroflexota bacterium
AGCACGATTCCCTACACCATCGTCAGCCTCGGCGACACGGCGATGGAGTCGCCTGCCGCGCCAGCGAGCCCGCCGTCTGCGGTCGTGGTCGGCATCGGCTGCCTGGTGGCGTCGCTGGCCCTGGCCCTTCGGGGGCGTGTGGCTCGGCGTCGCTGATGCGCGGATCTCGGCTACAACGTGGCCTGGGTCCAGTTCGTGGCCAGCACCGATACGTACACCGGCATCATCGAGGTCTACGGGGGGTGGTCCTGCACCGTCGCCAGCGAGCCGGCGGGTTGGGCGTACGTCTCATGGAACTGGAGCTGAAGACACGATGAGCATCAGATCTCTTCGTTGCGCCGCTGCCTCGGCCCTTGTTGCCGGCGTGCTCAGCGTGATGCTCGGGCCCACGGCCGTCGATGGCGCCGTCGAGCCGAGCGCGGAGATTCGAATCACCTTCAAGGGAGCCTGTGCCGGAACCGGCCATTGGTGGCTGTGGGACACGCTTCTCTACCCGGATCCAACCGGTGCCCCCGGGTACAGCGAGTCGGATGAGTTCGCGATCGCATGGGGTGCCGACGCTCCCGTGCGCGTCACGACAATCATTGGATCACCGCTCGAACCACAACGAGTCGCCTACCGGATCACGGATGCCGCGGGCGCGGAGGTTCTGCGCGAGTTTCTCAGCGTCGTCGGCGAGCAGTTCGTCCTCGACCTCACGGTTGACTGCAGCACGATTCCCTACACGATCGTCGCACTCGGCGACACAGCGATGGCTGTACCCACTTCAGCGCCGGTCGGACCTCCGACGGTCATCATCACCGGTATCGGTTGTCTGATCGGATCGTTGGCACTGGCCCTTCGACGTCGGCGCGGAACGCGGCCGACCCGCCGGGCTGGCTGACGAGCAGCGAGTCAGCCGGGTGGGCGTACGTCTCGTGGAACCGGTCATGAGGGTTCGTAGGCTCGTGTCGTTCACGCGCCCTTGGAGCGTGGCCATCCTTATGGCTGCCGCATGCCTTGTGTCAACCGCTTCGCGCACGGAGGCCTGTGTCCTGGGGACACCGTTGGACTGGACGTTCGCCGATGGGGTGCCGGTTGCGTTCGTCGGCACCGTGGTGGCCGTTCGTGACGAACCGGACCTCGTCTACCCCCGTGTCGAGATCGCGCTCGAGGTCGAGCACGTCATCGCTGGTGCCCCCGCTCAGCGGGTGAGGATCGTACCGGCCGGAGTCTATTGCCAGACGCTCCTGTACGACATTGGTGACGTCGTCGTGGTCGCAGGAGGCGCGCCGGCGGGTGGCAGTTTCGCCTACGACGAGTTCGGTCCGGGACCGCCGTACAACAAGTACAACGTCGCGGTCTGGGGTCCGTTCAACCGACCCGTCGAGAGTGTCGGCCCAACGCTCGAGGGGCAGCCGGTTGACGGCGATCTGGCGGCACTGGTCGCGAGGCTGGAAGCCCTGCCGGACACGGCTTTGCTCGGCGGTGGACAGCCGGCAACCCTGATCGGTATCGTCCTGGTCGCCGCAGCGGCGGCGGTGGCTGCACACAATCTGGCCGGCACCAATCGGCGACGAGGCGCACGAAGGCGCCCGTGCGAACCCCGACCGTCCATCGGGGTCATGAGGCGAACGGCGCTCGCGGTGACCGCACTCGCGACCGCGCTCTCCCTGGCGGCCGGTCCGGTGGTCGCCGCCGTGCCACAGGAGGCATACACGCGGGTGGCCTTTGTCGATGGTTGCAGCGGCCGTGGGTATTGGATGGCTTGGGACGCGGTGATAACTCCAGACCCGGGCTTCGCGCCGGCGTGGCCGAGTACCAGGTTCCATGAGGTCACATGGGGCCCGTCCGAGCCGATCACGCAGCCGATGGGAGGCCCCGGTATCCTCGAGGAGGGTCGATACGGGTTCCTGCTGCTCGACGGTTCGCGTGAGACCGTGCTGTTCCGCGCGCTGTATGGAGTCCAGTTCGAGCCCCGTCGCTTCGTGCTCGACGTGACCCTCGACTGCAGCACGATTCCCTACACCATCGTCAGTCTCGGTGACACGGCGATGGAGTCGCCTGCGACGCCAGCGCGGCCGCCGTCTGTGGTCGTGGTCGGCATCGGCTGCCTGGTGGCGTCGCTCGCCCTGGCCCTTCGGGGGCGTCTGGCTCGGCGTCGCTGACAGTTCTTGTGCGACGGCCGCGGGACGACCGGTTCAGCGCTGGTGACCCCGCCGGTGATCAACGCCAGTCGGCGTCACCGGGTCGGATGGTGTGCCACAGGTGGCGGGCTTTGGCATGCAGCTGGCGGCGGTAGACATCGATGTTGTGGGCCGACGACCAGTGCGCATCGCCATCGGGGGCGACGGTGCCGGCCAGGATCGCGGCGCGGTAGTCGGCGGCGGTGTGGCCGGCGAACAGCGTGCGCCCAGTGCCGATGCCCTCCAGGACATGGGCGTCCGAGTTGCCGACGCCCGGGAGGTGCAGTTCGCGGTCGTTGAGTGACCCCCGGGCGTCCGAGCGCACGCGGCCGGCGTAGCTCGGGTTGAACAGCTCGATCGCATCGAACCGCACGCCCGGCGTCGCATCGTCGCGGACGCGCAGCAGGCTGCGACGCCCAACGCTCAGCGGGATTGGCGCCAGTGGATGGGCGGCGATGGCGATGCCGCCCTGGGCGTGGATCGCGGCCAGCGTCTCCGGCAGCGGGCGAAGCGCCGGCAGCCGCTCGGTGACGAACAGCGCCAGCACGTGGCCCGAGCGCGTCGTGATCTCCTCGCCGATGACCAGGTCGTACGAATAGTCGCCCGCGGCGTGCAGTTCGGCCGCGCGCAGCGCGCCGTCGATGCGCTCGTGGTCGGTGATGGCGATGATGTCCAGGCTCGTGCGCTGCTCGACGTGGTCGAGGATCCGGGACACGCTGGCCGTGCCATCGGAGTAGAGGGAGTGCAGGTGCATGTCGGCTTGGCCACGCTCGGCGCCTGAGCGCGGCGCGGATCGGCGTCGCCCGACACTGAAGGCATCGGCCATCAGGCGAGAATGTCCGGCCAGAACGACTGGAAGGCGCCCCACCACTGCTCGGGCGCTTCGCCGATGTCGTGCTCGAAGCGCGCGGCGATGCGCTCGGTCAGCGCGGCCACCCGCGCGCGTCGGTCGCCATCGGTCGGCAGCAGGATGACCTCGCCATCGGCCTCGAAGCGGTCCGGGCCGACCCGCAGGCAGCGCCCGACCACCACCGGCGCGTCGTGCGTCAACGCCAGCACGGCGGGACCGTTCGGAATGGTGGTCGCGTGGCCGAACATGGTCACCGGGTGGCCGGCGGCGCCTCCGGTGAGACGGTCGCCCACGATGCCCACGACGCCGCCCTCGCGCAGGCGGCGGCTGAGCGCCGCGCGCGACTGGCGCACGGGTACCAACTCGACCGATGAGGCCCCCCGTCGCGCGGCGAGGAACTCGTACAGCTCGCGCGGCTCGATCTCCTCGATCGGTGCCAGTGCCGGCCGTCCGAGTGCGGCGAGGTACAGGCCGAACGGCTCGAAGTTGCCGAGGTGGCAGGTGACGAGGACGAGGCCACCGCCGCGGACGACCGGTTCGAGCGCCTCGGCGCCGCGCAGGGTGACGATCTGGTCCATCCGATTGGAGTCGTAGTGCGGCGCGCGCAGGATCTCCAGGTAGTAGCGCGCGTGGTGGCGGAATGCGGCTCGAACCAGGGCCACGAACGGTGGTCCGCTGACGGGCCTGCCGGTCGCGGCGCACCCCCGCGCCAGGTTGGCTGCCACCAGGTGCCGCCGGCCGGTCCCGAGCCGGTACCAGGTGTCGCCCGCCACGTCCGCCAGGGCGTAGGCGGCGCGGGCAGGCAGCAGGTTGACGATGAAATCGGCGATCTCCAGGCCGATGCGAAGCAGCATCAGGCCGGAATCCTGCTCCAATCCTCGCCGCGGCGCGCGGCATCGAGCGCGGCGCGCGCGTGCGCCCGGTCGGCATCGGTCTGCGGCCAGACCGATCGGAACATGTACCACTGCCCCGGGTCCTCGGCGAGGACCGCGGACAGCGCGTCGGCGATGGCCTGCGTGGCGCGATGGACCTCGGCCGGGTCGTCGCTGGCGCAACGGACGACGTCG
The DNA here is from genome assembly GCA_020848055.1 of Chloroflexota bacterium. Taxonomy (GTDB): domain Bacteria; phylum Chloroflexota; class Limnocylindria; order QHBO01; family QHBO01; genus JACDBZ01. The sequence continues at coordinate 4,083 of JADLBB010000197.1, forward strand.
AGGCCGCCGGCCACGAAGCGATCGTCGGGCGTGCGGCGGCAGGTGACCGGCATCATCGGGGCGCCGGAGCGCGCGGCCAGCGTGGCCGGGCCGATCGGCAGGGTGGTCGGCTCGCCGCACAGCTCGACCGGCACGTCGCCACGGCGGTAGCCGCCGTCGCAGAACAGGACCAGGTTCTCGCCGTCGCGCAGGGCGCGGAAGATGCCTCGCATGTTGCGCCAGCCGATCAGGAAGATGTTCTGGCGCGCTCGCGCCGCCTCCAGGTGGTCGTACAGGCTGCCATAGGTCGTGTCATCGGCCACGACGTGCAGGCTCTCCCCCTCCAGCTTTAGCCCGGCGCCCAGGATGTCCATGCCGCCGACGTGAGCCGTGCACAGCACGACGCCCTTGCCCTCGGCGCGCGCT
>JADLBB010000198.1 GCA_020848055.1 Chloroflexota bacterium
CCGACAAGCTGCCCTGATGATCGGCGCACCCGCCCCTCACGCGTGGCCAAACGAGCGACACCAGCAACAGCCAACCCCCGCTTCTCACCGACCGGCGAGCACGCGGCCAAGAAGCGGACGGTCATCCGCAAGCTGAGCGACTTCTTCGAGCGATTCTTCGGCCTCAGCTGACGCGTAGGACTCGCCGGCAGGCGGAGGCGGGGAACGCTGGCCGCGGGGTTCACCCGATGAATCGCCGGAATCACGCCCGGCGGTGGGTTCGGGCTATGCGCCGGCCGATCTATCGGGACCTGTGGCGCCTGGCTCGTTCGAGAACCACTCCCGGGTGCTATACCCGCCGACCTGTCGGTGAAGGCGTCACCCTCGCTCCCCGCCGGGCGTGAAACCCGCGAAATATCGGCGGGAGTGGAGCGAACCGGGGCGAGCTACCTGATGACCTGAGCCTCGCGCGGAGCAGCGGTCAGCAGTCGCGGCCCACCCGCCTCGAGGACCACGATATCCTCGATCCGGATGCCGGTGACGCCCGGCAGGTAGATCCCCGGCTCCACGCTGAACACCATCCCGGCTTCGAGTCGCGAGGACACGCCGCGCCGAACGCTGGGCGGCTCGTGGGTCTGCAGGCCGATGCCGTGGCCCAACCCATGCCCGTAGGGCTCCACGCCCTCGCGGGCGATCCGCTCGCGGGCGATCGCGTCGATGTCCTGGCCGTCGACGCCCACCGCCAGCGCGTCGATGGCGAGGGCCTGCGCCTCGCGCACCGCGTCGTGATAGCGGCGGATGTCGGCCGGCACGTCGCCGACGAACAGGGTGCGGGTCGTATCGGACCGGTAGCCGTCGACGATGCAGCCGAAGTCGATGAGCAGCACGTTGCCGGGCTCGACGCGCGCGTCGGACGGGCGACCGTGCGGCATGGCGGCGCGGGCCCCGGCCAGCACGATCGTGTCGAACGCCAACCCCTCCGCGCCGTGCGAGCGGAACCAGCCCTCCAGCTCCCAGGCGACCTCGCGCTCGGTCATGCCGGGACGGATCCATTCGACCAGGTGCGCCAGGCAGGCGTCGGCCAGGGCGCAGGCGCGACCGATGGCGTCCACCTCAACCGGGGTCTTGAGGATGCGGAGCGGGACGAGCTCGTCGTCCATGGCGTGCAGCTCGACGCCCGGCGCCGCGGCCGCCAGCGCGGCCCACTCGGCGTGCGACACGACCGCAGCCTCCAGGCCGAGTGACTCGATCTCGCGGTCGAGCAGCATCGGCGGCAGGTCGACGGCCATTGCGCCGAAGGTCTGGACCAGGGTCCAACCGGGCGCTTCAAGGCTCGCCTGCTCGGTGTAGCGCGAATCGGCCAGGATCAGGTTCGCATCGCGCGTGACGAGCAGCGATCCGGACCAGCCCGAGGTCGGGCCCTCGGCGTCGGAGAGGCGAAAGCCGCTGTAGTAGCGCTTGTTGGCCGCGCGCGACAGCAGGATGGCGTCCAGGCCATGGGCGTCGAGCAGAGCGCGCAGCGCCGCCAGGCGCGCATCGGCCAGGGCATCGGTCATGCGCCGGCACACTCGTTGCGGGCCTTCTCGACGTTGGCGCTGTGCTCGGCCAGGGTCCGTGAGAAGTAGTGCGACCCGTCGCGCACGCCGTTCGGGCAGCCGGCCACGAAGAACAGGTATCCCTCGTCGAGCGGGGCGTTTGCCACCGCGGCGATCGAGTCGGTGCGCGGTGCGGCGATCGGCATCGGCGGGAGTCCGGGCTGGGTGTAGGTCTGGAAGCCGAGCAGGTATTCCTCGAGGGCCACGTCGCCACCAGCGACCTGGAGCTGAGGCCACCAGTCCACCGCGCCCCAGCCGTCCACCGGCAGGAAGGCGCCGGGCGTGCCGGTCAGCATCGGGTGACCGATCGGGCGGACCTCGCCGGTGACGAGGCCGTACTGCAGCGTCGGGTCGGCGTTGAGCAGGCCGACGGTCTGCGGATTATCGGGCTCCAGGAAGCGCTTGATGTAGACCGCTGCGATGAGCGGGCGCTCGGCGGGCAGCACCGCCTCGCGCTCGACGATGCTGGCGATGATGACCGCCTCATCGATCGTCAGGCCCTTGGCCGCGATCCCGTCGCGGATCTCCGGCGTCAGGCGGTCACCGAACAGGGTCAGCAGCCTGGTGATGACCGCGCGCGGCGTGGAGTCTGGCCCGGAGAGCTGATACTCGAGCGTCTCGGGCACGATGTAGCCCTCCAGCGACCGTCCGGCGGGCAGATCGGCGAGGAAGTCGAACCCGTTGAGCAGGTCCGCGGGCGGCGCCTGGAGCATGGCGGCCAGCTCCTCCATGTTCGTCGTCATCTCGCTCTGGCTGAACGCGGCCACGATCTCCTCCAGGCGCAGCCCCTCGCGCAGGGTGACGGTCGTGGTCGGCCCGAACGGCACGCCCTGCAGGGCGGCCACGATCTCCGACGGGCGCAGCGTCGGCGACAGGTCGAACGTGCCGGCCGCCAGCGTGCCCTCGCGCTCCGAGGTGATGACCGCGTACTGGAACGCGATCTGGCTGGCGATCAGTCCCTCGTCGTACAACAGTTGCCCGATGCGGGCGTCGGTCGCGCCCTGCGGGATCTCGACCGTGATGCGCTGCTGCTGGTCGGAGGCGGGGGTGTCCGCCATGGCCTCCGGGCGGTACCACTGCACGAAGTCCTGCACGAGGCCATGCTCGATCGCGCCCGGATTGGCCTCGACCCAGGCCATGACGCGCGGCGCGAAGAACGAGTTGAAGCCGAAGATGAGCGCCGCCACCAGCAGCGTGATCGAGCCGCCGATCCACAGGATCAGCAGGATCGGCTGCGCGCGACGCCGGCGCCGCATCGGTCCCTCGCGCTGCTCGCGAAGCTGCCGGATGCGCGCGTTTCGGCGCTCCTCGTAGTCCCCCGGGGCGGGGCGTCGGGTCATGCGGTCTCCTGGGTCGGGTCTGTCGGATGGCTCGGCGCCTCGGGCAGGGCGTCCAGGTATTGTTGCAGGATCAGGCGGGCAGCGGCCGAGTCTACCTCGCCGCCTGACCGATGCGCCCGCCGGCCCTCCGCGCCAAGCTGTTCCGCCGCCGCCCACGAGGTGAATCGCTCGTCGCTGTAGCACACCGTTGCGCCGATCTGGGCCAGCGCGTCGCCGAACGCCCGCGCGCGACGCGCCTGGGCACCCTCGCTGCCGTCGGCGTGCAGCGGCAGGCCGATGACGATGACATCGGCGCCCTCCGACGCGAGCAGCCGCCCCACCTCGGCGACGGCCGCGGCCTGGCTGCGCGTCCGGATCGCCGGCCGTTCGAAGGCCATGCCGGTCTCCGTGTCGGCCACCGCCACGCCGATGCGGCGCTCACCGTGGTCCAGTCCGATGAGCCGGCTCACGGTTCGGCAACCTGGACATCGATGCGCCAGTCGCTGTCGGGCACGGTCCCGACCCACGCCGGCCACAACTCGACCGTCGCGCTGCCAAGGTCCGACAGGGCGGCCTCGGCGTCGGCCGCAGAGCGGCCGATGGTGCGCTCAAGGACCTCGGCCCGATCGATGACCGGCAGGCGGATGCCACGCACCTCGACCGGCACGACCAGCCCGTTGCCCTCGCGTCGAGCGACGCCGATGGTCACCGCGGTCTGGGCCTCGTCGAGCTGCCACCCATCCGGCACGACCGATGAATTTGCCGCGAAGCGCTCTGTCGCGAGCTGCTGCACGTCGGACGTGGCGGCGTACACGCGGTCGTACCCCCACTCCGAGCTCAGTTCGGCGGTGGGGACGTCCCGCTTGCCGACCAGCCCGTCGAGCCCGATGATCTCCGGGGCGGGCGGTCCCTCGCCGACATCGGCGAAGACCGTGCCGTCCGTGGTGGACAGCGCCTCGGCCAGCGCCGCTTCGAGTGCCTCGTGCAACGCCGCCAGGGCGGCATCGACGTCCTCCTGCTTGAACTCGGGGCCGGTGGAGGTCTCTCCCCCGGTCGTCGGCTCCGCGTTGAGGACCAGCGCCTCGGTGATGGTCGGGAAGCCGCGCAACTGACCGGCGAGATCGCGGTCGACGATCGTGTTGATCGCCTCGGCCGCCACGTTGCCAGTCGGGCCCGGTTGCGACGCGGTGACGTTGGCGTCGACCTCACCCGCGGTGATGCCACCACCGAACGGATCGAAGCGGCCGGCGGGCACGACGACTTCGGCATCGGTCGCGAACGTCTGTTCCTCGGCCGCCACCAGGCTGCCCGCCGGCACCCGGACCGCGAAGAAGTTCCAGTTGAAGAACGTGACCGTTCCGGTGGCGGTCGTGTTGATGTCGTACGTGCCGGTGGCCGTCGCGGTGACGGTCTCGGTCACCGATCCCTGGAGGCGCTCCGGCTCGGAGAAGGTGACGAGATCCGACACCGGCCCGACGATCTCGGTGCGCGGCGTGATGGCGATGGTGGCCGCCGGCAGGACGAGGGCGGCGATGACGCCCCAGGTCACCAGCACCGCGCCGATGATGCCCAGCCCAACCGCGGTCGACAGGCGGCGACGGCGAGGCGGCCCGCGACGCTGGCCCGGCGGTGGTGGCCGGCGGTGCGCCGGGCGCGAACCGTGACGCGGACCATGCCGTGGGTCCGGGCGATCGTGCGTGACGGCCACGACGGTGGTGTCGGCCGCTCGCGACACCGGTGCGTGTGGTTCGGTCGAGACAGGTGCGGGCAGATCCGGCCCGCGCACGACGTGGATGGCGGCGGTCTGTGTCAGCGCGTCCGGCGCCTCGCTCGGCGCGGCGCCCTGGGCCTCTTCAACGCTGGCGTGGCTCGCAAGGCCGGCCTCTGCGGCCAGGGAACGCGTGAGCGCGTCGCCGACCACCGCCACCTCCCGCCCGTCGTCGGCGGCTGACCTCGCGAGGAGACGCAATGCCACCGCGCTCGATGTCGCCCGTGAGCGGCCCGGTGCCACCACGACCACCGGCCCGGGATCGGCGGCGCGAATGCGGCGGATGACGCTGGTGATCTCGTCATCGACCTCGAGGTAGATGAGGGTCGGCACCTCGCTCACAGGCGCAGCTCCCGCACCGCACCGCGCATGGCCCGTTCGACTGCCGATGCGCCCGCGTCGAGCATGAGCGCCTGGTGCGCGAGGGCGACCGGCGTCACGTCCTGTCGGGTGCCCAGCCGCCCCGTGTCGTCGCGCAGTCCGACGACCTCATCGGGCGCCAGCAGCCGGACTCGCGGCCGGCGCGCGAAGGGCAGCCGCTGCCACCAGCGATCCTCGCCAAGAACCTGGGCGATCTGCGGCAGGTCCGCGCCGCCGCCGCACAGCAGCACCCGGCCCGGCAGCAGCTCACCGGCGGCGAGGTCGCTGATCATCAGCTCGACGCCATCGCGCCAGATGCGAGCGTCCTCCACCAGCCCATCAGCCACCTCGGGCCGGCCGTCCGGCGCCAACTTGAGCGCCTCTGCGTCGGCGAACGACAGGCCGAGCCGTTCGGCGAGGCCCTTGGTGAACGCGCGGCCGCCCAGGGCCAGCATCTTCGTACCGCTGATGCCGCCACCGCGGACGAGGGCCACGTCTGTCGTACCGCCGCCGATGTCGACGAACACCGCGCCGGCGTCACCGAGCTCGCCGGGGTCCAGGCAGGTGGCCACCGCATACGGCTCGGCGATGACGCCCAGCAGGTGGAGTCGCAGGGCATCGGCGACCGATTGGAGCGCGCCCAGATGAACCATCGGAGCGAAGGCGTTGAACACGTGCAGCTCGACCTGGGCGCCGGTGAAGCCGATCGGATTGCTGACCGAATAACCATCGATCTTCATCTCGACGATGGCGGCGTGCACCAGGCGCACGTCCAGCCGATCGACGCCGGACTCCCAACGGATGCGTTGCTCGGCCTCGCGCAGGGCGACTTCCTGGGCCCGACGGACGAGATCCTCCAACTCGGCCTCGTCCAGCGGCCGGCGCGCGTCGTCGCGGCGTGCCGTCATGGCCGAGGTGGCGCCCTTGACCAGCTCGCCGGCGATGCCGATGACCGCGCTCCGCGGCCGCAGGCCGGCCATCTCGCTGGCCCGATCGATGGCCGCGCGGCAGTTGGCCACCACGGCATCGATATCGGTCACCGTGCCTGACTGCATGTGGGTCAGCCCCTGGCGCTGCCGGCCCGTCCCGCGAACGTGCCCGACCAGGCGGCCGGCGACATCGTGTTCGACCGATACGATCAGCGCCTTGGCGAACTCGGTCCCCACGTCGAGCGCCGCGAGGGCCGGTGGCGGACCGCCGCGCGCCGCCGATCGAACCCGATCGGTGATGCTGTTCCACAGGCCCGCGGCGGTCACGGCGCTCCGCTCAAGCCGACTCGATCCGTGCCAGCGACTCGAGCGCCAACCGGCCGGCTTCCTGCAGCGCCGCGTCGAGGAGGTCCGGGTCCCTGCCGCCGGCCTGGGCCAGGTCAGGCCTGCCGCCTCCCCCGCCGCCGATGATGGGGGCGGCCGCGCGCACGATGGCGCCCGAGTCGAAGCCCTCCGCCGCAAGGTCGCGACTGGCCGCCACCAGCAGGGACGGCTTGGCCTCGCTGATGCCGCCGACCACGGCGACGAACCGGCCGGCCCGCGAGCGCAGATCGTCGGCCAGGGTGCGCAGCGCGGCCGCATCGGCATCGGCGTACGAGGTGATGACGACCTTGGCCTTGCCGGCGTCGGTCGCGTCGCGCAGCGCCGCCGCCGCATCCAGGCGGGCGGCCGACGACCTTGGCGCCTTCGCCGCCTTCTCCGCCTCGCGCAGGCGCCCGAGCAGCGCTTCGACTCGCTGCGGCACGTGCTCCTCGCGCTCTCCGAGCAGCGTTGCCGTCTCGTGCAGCGCCTCGAGCCGGGCGGCGATGAACTCGGTGGCGGCCTCGCCGGTCACGGCCTCGATCCGCCGCAGGCCGGCCCCCACGCTCGACTCGCCGGTGATCACGAATGAGCCGATCTGGCCGGTGCTGGCGCAATGCGTTCCGCCGCACAGCTCCTTGCTGTAGCCGTCGACCTGCACGACGCGCACCGAGGCGGGCAGGTACTTCTCGCCGAAGAACATGTCGGCGCCCAGCGCCTGTGCCCGCTCGATCGGCATGTGTTCGATCACGATCGGGGCGTCGCGCCGGACCTGGGCGTTCACGATGCGCTCGACCTCGCGCAGCGCCTCGCGCGGCGTGGCCGAGGTGGCCGGGAAGTCGAAGCGCAGGCCGTCCGGGCCGACCCACGAGCCTGCCTGCTTCGCGGCTTCGCCCAGCACGTCGCGCAGCGCGCGATGCAGCAGGTGCGTGCCGGTGTGATTGCGGGCGGCGGCCCAGCGGCGCACCCGATCCACGCTGGCGGTCACCATGTCCCCCACCGCCAGTTCGCCGCTGAGGCCCCCGACGTGGACGGTCGCTTCACCGACGCGCTGGGTATCCTCCACCTCCAGCCGGCCGCTGGGTCCCGCCAGGCTGCCGCGGTCGCCCACCTGGCCGCCGCCCTCGGCGTAGAACGGGGTGCGATCCAGCACGACCGCCCAACGCCCGTCAGAGAGCCGCTCGACCCCGATGACGCCCACGCTCTCGGCATCGGTGACGTTCGGGTAGCCGATGAACTCGCTGGCCAGGCCGGCCAGGTCGTCGCCGATCTCGAGGCCCGCGCGCTTCTCGCCGCGCGAACGGTCGCGCTGCTCGGCCATGGCGGCGTCGAAGCCGGCACGGTCGACCGTCACCCCACGTTCGGCCGCCATCTCGACGGTCAAATCGATCGGGAAGCCGAACGTGTCGTGCAGCCGGAACGCATCGGCGCCGCTGATCTCGCCGCCGCTGGCCAGCAGGTCGTCCAAGCGCGCGGATCCGGATTCGAGGGTGTGCGCGAACCTGGCTTCCTCGGCTTCGACGGCATCGAGGATGGCCTCCCGGCCAGAGCGCAGATGCGTGTAGACGTCCCCCATCAGGTCCACGACGACGCCGCACGTCTCGCGCAGGAACGGGCCGCCGATGCCGAGCAATCGTCCGTGAC
>JADLBB010000199.1 GCA_020848055.1 Chloroflexota bacterium
ATCTCGACGAGGTCCTGTTCCTGCACTGAGCCGGCCCCGATGGCGGCGACAACGTCGCCGGCCTCCGCCATGGCAGCACCACGCGAGTCGACGGCGACCAGCGCCGCGCGACTGAACAGGTCCACCGGCAGCTCGACCATGTCGAGCCTGAATGCGCCGACGCCGTTGACGTGCGTGCCGGGTCGGATGTCGGCCGCGTCGAACACCGGGGTCGCCGAGGTCGTGGCGCAGCAGACGATGTCGGCATCGGCGACCGCAGCGCGCGCATCCGCGGCGGCGACCACCTCGACGCCGGTCTCATCGGCCATCCGCGCCGCGAACGCGGACGCATGCGCGAGCGTGCGGGCGGTCACGGTGACGTGGCGGATCGGGCGGGCGGCGAGGACGGCCCGGATCTGCCAGGCTGCCTGCGCTCCGGCACCGATGACGGCCAGCCGCGAGGCATCAGGTCGCGACAGCAGGCGCGAGGCCACGCCGGACGCGGCCCCGGTGCGCATGCCGGTCACCGTCTCGCCGTCGAGGATGGCCAGCGGCCGGCCGGTCGACGCGTCGAACCAGGCGACGAGGGCCTGGACCGTGGGCAGCCCGCGCCCCGGGTTGTCCGGCATCACCGTCACCAACTTGACGCCGACGCCGGCGCCACCGGCCCGCACACCCGGCATGAGCAGCAGGTCACCCGCATCCAGCGCGACGCGCGAGCGGATCGGCGACCGATCACGTCCCGCGGCGACGTCGCGATAGGCGGACTCGACCGCGTCGAGGATGTCGCGCATCGGGATCGCGGCACGGATCGTATCGGCATCGAGGAAGGGCAGGTCGGCAGGCACGAACCTGAGTCTACAGGCGCAGGAGCCGATGTCTGGTAGCGTATGCGGGCAATGTTCGACAACCTGCGCGATGACGTGTCCCGCCGCGCCGACACGGTCCGCACCGAGACCGATGCCTTCTTCTGGATCATGCGCACCGCCTTCATGGCCGCGGTTGCAGGCGCGATCTACACCGAACTGCGCAAGGATCCCGCCGACCGCACCTGGCACGGCAAGCTGCTGGGATTCGTGCCCTACGACTTCCGGCTGCCGAACCTGGAGCGCATCCGCAGCGCCTACTGGAACCCGCGCTCGCCGAAGATCTTCACCGATCGACCGATCGGGGTCGGCTGGGCGGTCAACGTCCCGACCCTGCTGCGTCGCCTTGGCGTGCGCTCGTCGTTCACCGACGGCCGCTGACCAACGATGCCCTGGTTTCCGGTCCTCCTGGTCATTCACATCGCGCTGGCCGTCGGACTGCTGCTGCCGAGCGTGCTGCTGCCGTTCGTGCTGCGCCGCACCACCGGCGAGCCGGGTGGCGCCACCCGGGCGCTGATGGCGCTCCAGGGCACCGGCACCCTGGTCATCGCCGGTGGCCTGGCGCTGACCGGCGCGGCCATGCTGTGGGTGCTCGGCCCGCAGTTGCTGACCCAACCGTGGCTGATGGTCGCCCTGACGCTGTACGCCATCAACCTGGTTGTCGCGGCGGTCATCAGCCGGCCGAACCTGCGCCAGCTGGTCGGTCTGCGCGCCACCTCCGACGACGCGACCTGGCACCGGCGCGCGAGGCGGCAGCGCTACGTTGCGTACGGCATGGCCGGCATCATCGGGGTCATCGGCTTCCTGATGAGCACCAAGCCCGACCTGTGGTGAGCAACCCCCGGCACCCGGGCGCCTAGAAGCGCGGGATGGGCAGGTCGCGACCCATGAGGAAGAAGATGCCTGCCACGATGACGAACATGGCGATGGCGAAGAACAAGAGCCAGCGCAGGACCTCCATGGCGACCGATTCTATCGGGCCCGTCCAGTCCCACGCGCGAATCGACCGACCGCTTTAGAATCCGCAGCGTGACCCTGCGCCTGCACGACGCCCGCCGCGGCGGCGTCCATCCGTTCGAACCGATCCCCGGACGTGACCGCGTCGGCCTGTACGTGTGCGGCGTGACCCCGTACGACACCGGACACCTCGGCCACGCCTTCACCTACGTCAGCTTCGACGTCCTCCACCGGTACCTGGAGTTCATCGGCCACGACGTGGTCTACGTCCAGAACCTGACCGATGTCGACGACGACATGCTGCGCAAGGCGCGCGAGACCGGCGAGGACTACCTGGCCATCGGCAATCGCAACGTCGAGACGTTCCTGGCCGAGATGGAGGCCCTCAACTGGTTGCCGCCCGACCACTACCCGCGGGCCACCGAACACATCCCGCAGATGCGGGCGCTGATCGAGTGCCTGCTTGTCAACAACCTGGCCTACGCGTCGGAGGGCAACGTGTACTTCTCCGTCGCCGCCGACCCCGCCTACGGCGAGGTGTCGCACCTGTCGCTCGACCAGATGCTGCCCATCGCCAACGAACGCGGCAACGTGCCGGACATGCCCGGCAAGCGCGATCCGCTCGACTTCGTCCTGTGGCAGCGCTCGCTGCCCGACGAGCCGGCATGGGACGCCCCCTGGGGCGCCGGCCGGCCGGGCTGGCACATCGAGTGCTCGGCCATGTCGATGGCCTACCTCGGCACGCGCTTCGAGATCCACGGCGGCGGCGCCGACCTGCTGTTCCCGCACCACGAATCGGAGCGGGCGCAGTCGGAGGGCGCGACCGGCGAGAGGCCGTTCGTGTCGCACTGGACGCACGCCGGGATGCTCCACTACGGCGGCGCCAAGATGAGCAAGTCGCTCGGCAACCTGGTGCTGGTGCGTGACCTGCTGCGCACCCATTCGGCCGATGCGCTGCGCCACTACCTGTCCAGCCACCACTACCGCAGCGAGGTCGACTACACCGATGCCGGCCTCGCCCGCTCGGATGCCGCGGTCGCCCGCCTGGCCGATGCCGCCCTGCGCGGGCAGGCCGGCACCGACCCGACCGATCCGGCCGTCCTGGGCCTGCGCGACCGCTTCGGGGCCGCCATGGACGACGACCTCGACACGCCCGGCGCACTCGCCGCCCTGGACGAGCTCGCCACCCTGGC
>JADLBB010000200.1 GCA_020848055.1 Chloroflexota bacterium
ATGGCCGCCTTCCTCGATAGGGCGCTGTCCTTGCCGCCCACTGCTAACGACTACTTCAACGACGACAACGGCTCGCCGTTCGAGATCAGCATCAACAGGCTGGCTGCGGCCGGGATCAGCACCGGCTGCGGCGGCGGCAACTACTGCCCCAACGCGACGGTCACGCGCGCCGAGATGGCCAGTTTCCTGGCACGCGCCTTCAACCTGCCGGCGTCCCCGACCGACTGGTTCACCGACGATGACTCCTCGATCCACGAGGACAACATCAACCGGGTGGCGGCCGCGGGCATCACGACCGGCTGCACCGCCACAACGTTCTGCCCGAATGGAGCCACCAACCGTGAGCAGATGGCTGCCTTCATCCACCGCGCCGTCGGCGACTAGCCGGGCGGGCCGGCTGGCGAGCTGGCTGCTGCGCGGCGGCCTCGGCGTCTGCCTGGTTGTGGGCCTGTCGATCTGGGTCGCCCCGCGCGCTGCTGCACCGGTGGACGCCGGGGCCGAGGCGCTCCCGGACCTGGACATGACGCCGCTGCGCGACTTCCAGATCCAATGGGTCAACGGCCGGCGCATGCTGCGATTCACGGCCGCGATGGCGAATGCGGGAGTCGGCCAGTTCGAGCTGCGCGGCAGTCGCACCAGCACGTCGCAGCCCATGCAGGTCAACCAGGTCATCTTCCAGACGTCGGGCCGCGACGCCCCGATCGCCCGCATCGTGCCGACCGGGGCGGTTGGCAAGTGGTCGGGCGACGGCCACAACCACTGGCACGTCCAGGAGATGATGCGCTACGACCTGTGGGGCGGTCACGGCACGATGCGCGGGGCCAAGGTGGGGTTCTGCTTCCTCGACAGCGATCCATGGAACCTGTCGCTGCCTGGCGCCGTTGGCTCGTTCTACTACCGCGGCTCGTGGTGCTCGACCGATCCGAATGCGCTGAGCAACAAGATGGGCATCAGCATCGGCTGGAGCGACGAGTACGAGTGGTACCTGGCATGGCAATGGATCGACATCACCGACGTGCCCGGCGGAACGTACACCGTGCGCGCCAACGTGGACCCGTACGGCTTCTTCGAAGAGTCCTCGGAGACGAATCAGTGCCGCTGGGTGCGGCTCAGCTTCACGGGTGCCTCGAACCAGGTCAATGTGCTGGCTGCCGGCAGCGAATGCGCCGATGACTGGCGGGGGTCGCCGTTCGGCGCCGACATCGGCTGGATGATCGACGCCGGGATCAGCACTGGCTGCGGACCCGACCTGTTCTGCACCTACAACCGGATCACCCGGGGCGAGATGGCGGCCTTCCTGGACCGCGCGCTGGTCCTGCCTCCAACGCCGACCGACTACTTCACCGACGACGAGGCCTCGCCGTTCGAGATCAGCATCAACCGCCTGGCAGCCGCTGGCATCAGCACCGGCTGCGGTGGCGGGCGCTACTGCCCGAACGCCAACGTCACCCGTGGAGAGATGGCCGCCTACCTGGATCGGGCCCTGGAGCTGGCACCGACCGCGAACGACTACTTCACTGACGACGAGTCATCGATCTTCGAGATCAGCATCAACCGCCTGGCGGCCTCCGGCATCGCTTCGGGCTGTGCGGAGGGAATCTTCTGTCCGACCACCACCGTCCTGCGCGGTGAGACGGCAGCGTTCCTGCACCGCGCGCTGGACGACTGACCAGGCCGATTCAGCGCCAGGTGCCCGGTTCGGGCTGGTGGGTGGCGCCGTGCTCCATGGCGGCATCGATGATGGCCCACGCCTCATTCACGTCGAGCCAGCCGGCGATATCGGTCTCGCGCCGCTCGAGCGTCTTGTAGGTCGCGAAGAAATTCTCGATCTCACGCAGTCGATGCGGAGACACCTCGTCGAGCGAGGCCACCGCGTCCCAGCGCGGGTCGTCGCTGGCGACGGCGAGGATCTTGAAGTCGTGGCCCTTCTCATCGGACATGTCGAGCACCCCAAGGGGCCGCGCCCGCACGACGCAGCCGGGGAACGTCGGCTCGGCGATGAGGACCAGGACGTCCAATGGATCACCGTCATCGGCCAGGCTGCCCTCGATGAAGCCGTAATCGCACGGGTAGTGGACGCTTGAGTACAGGACTCGGTCGAGCACGAAGCGATGGCGGTGGTGGTCGTACTCGTACTTGTTGCGGCTGCCGCTGGGGATCTCGACGGTCACCTCGATCGGCGCTCGATGATCCGGCGAGTGGTGCTCCATGGGCGCCGATTATCGCCGATCGGGCCATGGGCAGGCGGACGCTATACTGGCGTCCCGCCCTGCGCACCACCGGAGTCTAGTGATCGCATCTGGCCGCGCCCATCGCGTCGATCCCCGCGCCGGCGCAGCCGCCTTCCTGTCGTTCCTGGTGCCCGGCGGTGGACAGGCGTACAACGGGCGCTGGGCGCTGGCCACCGTCCTGCTGGCGCCGATCGCCCTGATCCTGGTCGTCGCCGCGATGGTGGTGGCGACGGCGGGGCCGGCCGCCCTGGCGAACCTGCTCGACCCGCGCGTGCTGGTGGCCCTCATCATCCTGGACGTGGCCCTGCTCGGCTGGCGGCTGGTCGCCATCGTGCAGGCCCACGAGGACCGGGCACCGCTCGTTGCGGCCAGCTGGCCGACCTGGCTCACGGCCGTGCTGGTCATGCTGACCATCGGCATGCATCTGGTGCCGGCCTGGTACGCGGCCAAGGCGATCGACACGCTGAACACGGTTACCCTCGAGGGCAACGGTGCCCTGTTCGACAGCCACGGCGACGGCAACGTCGGCATCATCGCGCCATCGGTTCAACCCAACGCCGATGAACGCGTGACGGTGCTGCTCATCGGGGTCGACTTCACGACGG
>JADLBB010000201.1 GCA_020848055.1 Chloroflexota bacterium
CGATCGACTCAACATCCCCGACGTGGACGGAGTCGTCCAGGGCCAGTTCGTGCGCCGCCATGTCCGGCATCGGGTTGAGATCGAACGCCGGCGCCAGCCGCCAGCCCTCCGGGGCGCGGATGAAGCCATGGGCGCTGATCCGCCCCTGCGGCTGGTCCGCGGCCCCGTTTGCCCCCGGGGCACGCATTGGCGAGGCAGGGTGGTGGGACGCCGGTTCATTGGCGGCTCTATGCCCCGGCGGCACAGGACGGCCAGGCAGAGGGCCGGTTTGGCCACACAGTGGCCCCGAATCGGCCGGTCGGACGCCTCTGCTTGGCCGATGCGTGCCCACCCGGCACTTCGCGTGCCCCCTCAACCCGCCGCATGGCCGATCTGTGCCCCGGCGGCAAGAATCGGCCAGGCACCGCCCCGGCAACGGGGCATTCCGAGAGGCGGCATCGGCATCGGCCGCGCCCCCGCCGCCGTCAGGCGAGCGGGTTGATCCAGCGAATCTCGCTGAAGCGCACGAAGTCCGTATCGGCCGAGCAGACATCGAGCCCGTGCTCGATGGCAATCGCCGCCAGGTGCGCATCGGGAATGAGTTTGCCGGTCGGCCGGTACGTGGTCAGTAGGCGGTCCATGACCTCGGCGTGTCGCTCGGTGGGCACCGGCGTCCAGGTCACCGGCACGGCGAGCCAGTCCCGCACGAATGCCCACGCCCTGGCGGGCGCGAGCGGCCTGGAGGTCACGCGCGGGTGCGTCGCCAGCCGCAGGAACGCGGTCAGCGATTCCCAGGGCAGACCCACCCGGCTGTCGCCATTCAGCTGATCCTCCAGCCAGGTCGCCGCTCGCGGTTGCTCTGGCGCATCCCGGTTCACGGCGTACAGCAGCAGGTTGGCATCGATGAGCGTCACCGGTGTTCGTCGCCCTCGGCGATCTCCAGCGCCTCGCCGATGTCCGTCACATCGAGCCTGTACGCGCCCATCGGGACCGACTGCTGCCGGAACGCCTTTGGAGTCTCCCGAGCGGTCAAGCCCAGTCGCGCGAGCCGATTGACCGCCTCGCTGACGCCGATCCCTTCCTTCCGCTTCAGCCGATCAATCGCTGCCGCGATGTCGCGGTCGAACGTCACCGTCGTTCTCATCCGTTCATAGTAGCATCATGATGCGGTAGATACCGCATCGGTATGTCATTGGATCGGGTGCGTCTGTTCGGTGGCGACCGCCGTGCGCATTGCAATCGGCCGGTGGCCGCCGATTGTGAGCGGCACGCCCGCGGTGTCGGCCGCAATCGGCCGCTGTGGTCCGGTTATGTGGTCCGGGCGGCTCCACTGGAGCCGATCCACGCTCGGATCGGTCCGGGTTTGGGCTCGTCAACGCAACAAACGCCCGATGCGGGCCGGTTGCGGTCGCCAGGACGCGCCGGCGGACGCAATCGGCCATGATCGGCGCATTGCGGTGCACGTGCGGGGACGCGGCCGCTGCGAGCGCCGCGAACCTAGCCGTCGAGCAGCGCGAGCAGCTTGGTGACGGTGTTCCAGTTGCGCGCAGATCGGCCATCGCCAGGCGGTTGCGGCCGCCGACGTTGATCCCGCGCAGGAGGGCGACGTGGGTTGGCATCGGCGCCCACTCTAGCCCGCCGCCGATCCCTGATGTGCCGGGCGTAGTGTGCTCCCCAGGCACGCATCGGCCAACGAGTCGTCTCTGCTGGCGTCGTCGTGGCGGGCTTGTGCCTCGGGTGCACATCGCGGCCGAGTAGTGGTCGGAATTGAGGCCCCCCGAGCTTCCCCGTTCGCCGATGCGTGCCTCCCGGGCACATCGCCGAGGCGGCGCAGGCATGTCATGGCCGCCTGTGCCCACCGGGCACATCCAAGCGAGGGGAACGCCGGCCCACCCGGCTCGTAGCCGGTTTACGGGGAGTATGACGATCAGTATGATTCGCGCCAACATGGCCACCGAAGCCGCCCGACTCGGCGACCCCGACGGCGATAGCGAGGCCTCGGCCGCCGCGTTGACGGCGCCGGGTCCGACCACAACATCGGCCGCATCGGCCGCATCGGCCGCATCAGCCGCGGCAGCATCGGCTCCGTATGCGCCGAGCTGGGTGGATTGGCTCATAGCCCAGATGGAGCGCGCGCCCGGTCCGCCGTGGGTTGCGTACGTGGTCGTCGCGGCCATCACCGTGACCGCATCGTTCGGCTTGGCCAGCCTGGGCATGCCCGATGACGCCCTGGCGTACGCCTTCTGGGGAGCCCTGCTACCACTGATCCTGTGGATCGTCCATCACCTCGCAGGCGTGGCTGGAGCAGCCTTCGATGCCTTCAGGCCCCTGGCCGATGCGACCGATGCCGAGGCGTCCCGGCTCCGATACGGCCTGACCGTCATCCCGGCTCGGCCGGCCCTCGCGATCCTCATCTTCACCGCCGTGTTCACACCGCTGTACTGGGTTGCCGACCCGGTCACCTCCGACGTGGTCGGCATGCACGGGCCGGCCCTCGTGGGCCGCTTCTTCAGCGAGACGTTCTTCGGCGCGATGCTCTTGGTGCTCGTGTACCAGTCCATCCGCCAGCTGCGCGCGGTCGGGCGCACTCACGACCTCGCTCGCCGCGTGGACCTGTTCAATCCTGGAC